>CAZWRW010000101.1:0-5961 GCA_964636465.1 uncultured Ruminococcus sp.
TTAGTAGTAGTCACTGGAGCAGTTGTAGTAGTGGTAGTAACCACTTCTTCAGTATCGCCAGTTAGGATGGATATGCTCTCAACGGTAGCACCGTTTGGATTGTACCAGAATACTAGTTCACCAGTCTTAGCCTCATTGTATTGTGATACGTCTATAGTTAAGGTATTAGTTCCGTTGCCATTGTAGCAGACTTGACCATACCAAGTGTTATCGGAATAGAAACACAATGCACCACTGCCTGAGAAACTATCACTGAAAGTAACCTTAATCTTATCGAAAGTTCCAACGTACTTAGATAGGTCTACCTTGTTGTTGGTAACTGGTAGAGTTACATAACCAGTTTCAACATCACTGGATGTTGTAGTGGTAGTAGTAGCCTTAGTAGTCGTTGTAGCTTTGGTAGTGGTAGTTGCCTTGGTGGTTGTAGTAGTTTTAGCAGTAGTAGTCACTGGAGCTTGTGTAGTAGTCGTGGTAGTGGTAGCCTTAGTAGTAGTAGGTGTAGTAGTCACCACTGGAGTTTGAACTGTACCATTCTTTGAAGAGCTTACTACATTGTTACTGAATGAATACTGTCCAGCCTTGATACTGCTTGTGATATCTAAACCACTTTCGCTGTAGGTGTAGTTATCGGAAGATTCACCGCTTAGGTAACCGTCTAGGACTGTATACCAATACTCACCCATCTTTTCATAACCCTGTTCATTTGGATGTACACCGTCATTGAGGTCTGTATCAGGGTCTACTACGCTGTTGATATCAGCATATTGAATGTGTTTGCCTTCTGCTTGTTTTTCAGCTACGAGGTTTTGAATCTTAACGTTGTAGGAGTCTATGTAGTCATCGATAAGGTCACAGAAATCATCCTTATCCATGGAGTAGTATACTGAACCATATGACCAGAACCATGAGTAAACTTCCTCAACGTCCATGTATGGGATAGACGTTACAAATAGTACGTCTTCGTCATCGTTTAAGTAGGTCAACATATAGTCGACTAGGTTTTCTAGACGGTCTTCGATACCGTCATTGTAAGCACTTAGAACGTCGTTAGTGCCTATTTGAAGTAGTACTATGTCAGGGTCGTAAGTTTCCATAACGTTGCCGTTGGTTAGAACTTGATAGATACCAGAACGAGTCTCTGTACCGCTGATATCTTCGATAGCATAACCACTATAACCGCAGTAGTTGCCATCATAGGTGAAACCGTCGGTAGTTTGTGAGTTAGAACCCTTTGGACCAACCATATCGATACTGTAACCGTTATCGGTTAGGAGTTTGTACATATACTTACGATAAGAACCTTGCTCCCAATAGCCGTCAGTGATGGAGTCGCCTACGGACATTACCTTTAGAGTTTGGGTGTCACTGGATTTGGTAGTAGTCACTGCTGATGCTGACATACCTGCAAATGTCGCAGAACAGGAAACTGTAACTGCTAAAAGTGTAGCTAATACCTTTTTAACTTTCATAACTTCTTTTACTTCCTTTCAGATTCTGTGTATATCTTTCGTTGTGGCGGTAGCTTTACACGTTGGAACGCCATTGTTACATTATGTAAAACGTTTTCAATGACGTTCCCAATATATTTAGGCTACAAATACATTCACACGAAGCTAACGGCAATTCGATACGATTTTTTGAGAAATCCGTTTCGGGTTCGGAGTTTCTCAGCATACCGAACTGATAGTCACTTAATTTTCTCTAAATAATAGTGTATCACTTTTGTAGAACTTCGTCAAGGTATTTTTGGATTTATCACATTTTGGTTAAAAACTTGCATACTTTGGCACTTTTGGAAAGTTTTCAAAAGAGTTTAAACCTTTAAATCACGTACCTGTGTGCATTGAGACTCCCTCTTAAATACCAGTAGGCGTTCACCTCTATGTGAAACGTTTAAAACCACTAATCTAGGTGGTATTATTTCTTGCATTAATCACAAAAAATATTCAACTTGATATAATTTTTTATTGAAATATCACACAAGATTTTTGGAATTTTTCCAATCGATTTTGCGGAACTATATGAGCGATATTTCATACAATTTTAATAAACATTATGTAATTTTATTACAGTTTAAATTTTTAACAAACTATTGACTTATTTAAACAGTAGTGCTATAATATTTGTATAAAATATGATACAATATATCTATTTTATATGGAATTTTAACACAAATGTCAATTCGATGGTATCGGGTTGCGTTTAAAAGTTGAATAAGGAGGAGAACTTCATGATGAGAGTTAAACAAGGGCTTTCGCAACTGACAGTTTGCGTACTGACGATTGCAATGTTGTTTTTAGGAATCCCTGTGACATCTTTCGCCACTGATGATGATGACACTACAAGTTATCAGAGCGACGATATCATAGACATGACTCCTTACCTTACTCTTGACGGTATGAAGATTATCGTCAACAACAACACTTACACGCCAGATGAAGATGGTAATATTACAGGCGTAACGCTCTCCAAAGGAGATAAGATTAGTGTACGTCTAGCGTTTACCAACATCACAGTTAAGCAAGGTCAAGTGATACAGTATACTGTACCATCGGACGTTTTAAAAAACATCACCGAACTTACAACGCCTATCATGGATGGTAGCGAAGAGGTCGGTATTGCTTACATCTACTCTAGTGGCGTAATAAATTTCGTTCCTGATGACGCTTACCTACAGAAGTACGTCAACACTGACGGAGTAACCACTACTTTGCATAACAACACAGTTCTAGTTGAGGGTGAACTCAGTGAAGAAATCGGTAACGACCCCGAATTGGGCGACAACGTTATCCATTTTGGAAAAGTTTCATTAACCCTACCTATGGACTATGCAGACTACTACTCAAGGCTTGAAATATCCAAATCGGATAGTACTTTTGACCCCACTACTAAGACTATAAAGTATACCATAAACGTCACAAACGTGGGTGACAATGATTCTACTAACGTAGTAGTAAGTGACATCTTTGCGGACGAAACTTCTAAATACATCGAAAAGGTGAACGACAGATATTATAATTCAATTGTGACTTCTAGTAATGGAGAAATTCATACTAAAGTTACACAGTCTAGTAATATACCAAACTTAACTTGGAATATCGGAAATTTAGGTGCAGGTGTCACAGCTACATTGAACTACACCGTAAAACTCAATGATGACTATTTCGTACAGAATCCAGTGCCTAACGTAGTCAACGATGCTAAAGTCACTTGGGGAACTTCAGGCAGTGCGGAGACTAGCACATCAGGAACTTATAGTGGTGTAGTGAACGTCACGAAGTCCCACGCAACCGACCCTTACATAGCTGATGATGGTACTACACGTATCAAGTATACGGTTCAAGTAGTAGCACCTATGAGCAACACTACTGATATGGAAAATGTCATAGTAAAGGATGTCATATCCCAAAGTGGTGCAATCTCTAGCTATGGAACGGTTACCATCCCTGATGGTACTTCAATAATTAAGGATATCGACAACGAAACCTTAACTTGGAACGTTGGTACTTTAAGTCCAAACCAAACGAAGTTACTCACTTATGAAATTATCGTGAATGAGGACTATCTAAAGGATGGCACTAGTACTACTGTAACTAAGAGTATCAACAATACGGCGACAGTCTACAGTAACGACCAGAGTTATGGTTCAGCAAGTGACCTTGAACAAATCACTAAGCAATGGATAGAAAAGTCAGGACAACTTCAAAGCGATGGCACTGTACTGTTTAACATCATAGTGAACCCTATCACGGATAACGTAGCACCTTTTACAGGCGTGAACACTATCGAGGATGCCATGACAGGCTCATTCATATTCAGTGGAAATCTAACCATGGTAGTCACCAACGCCAAAGGCGAAGAGGTAGGCACACTTACCATCCCTATGGATGATATCGTTACAAGCACAGATAAGAACAGTTTCTCAATAGATTTGAGTCAATACACCTTTAGCAATGGCAAAAGCGTTAAAGGTGCATATCAGTATGCTTTAACCTATACAGCGACCCCAACTAGTAATGTTACTGTAGTAAGTAACACAGCATCTATTGGAGTAGGTAACGCTGGTAATAGCGAAACATGGTCACATCAAGCTACTGCTACAGGCACAGGCACTATGAGTTACGATATGACTAAAGAATTTGTTGGCGGTAATGCCGACAACATCAAATGGAAAACTACTATAAAGACAGCCATTCCAGCGGGTTCAGTCTACACGGACGAAGACCCTACAGACGTAAACAACACCAACTATCAGAGTTGGTTCGCTAAGAAGAGTATAAACTTCACGAACGAGCAGTTGAAAAACATAGTAATCACAGATGGTAACGGTAACGTAGTACCATCGGAAGATTACACTGTAATAGGTCTAGAAAATCCTTACGCAGATGGTGCATATCGTGGATACACTATAACTTTTAATAAAGATGTATCAGGTAGTGAGAGCAATCCAGTAACCATAGAGTACGCCTATGCGATAGACCTATCCGGATTTACTAAAGATGGTCAAAGTGGTACTTATAGAAACAAGGCTACCATGGACATCTTTGGAGTTACTAATTCCGTAACGGCTTCAAAGTATTACACATACTATGAAGCTTTAAAGAAATCCGCATCTGGTATAGACTGGTCTAACGATACCATCACATGGGATATCTGCTTAAACCAAGGTAGCTATCTAGAGGGTGACGGTCTCTTTATGGAATACATTCCAAAGGGTTTAGAGTTCGTAAGTGCGAAGATTATCGAGCGTGGTAGTAATAACACTCTCAACACCCAATTAGGCGAGGCATACATCACTGAACCTACTGAAGAAGACCTTACCGACCTCTATGCTAACATCGGACAAGTGGTAACCATCCCAGTTACTGGACTTTACAAAGAAACAAATATGAATAATAACTTACAGCTTAGCGGTTTCGTGAAGATTCGTGTAACTACTAAAATCGTTTCGGAGCAGGTATTGTATGGTTATGCCAATACAGTCACAGGAGACAACGCCAATACTAAAGGTTCTAACACAGCGGTGAATAGTTTCTATAACATATGTAAGTTTATCCAACCCGAAAAGAATGTAGACTTAAAATCATCGACATGGTATAAAGTTACTAGTAGTCCGTTGACCAAGTCGGCTGACATATCTATGAGTAACAGACCATACATCACATACACTGTAGATGTAAACCCTAACAGTGCAGATTTAATCACAGGTAGAGACACCATCACCGTAGTGGATGAGATGTCCGAAAGTATGAACCTAGCTATCGATAGTGAACACCAAGTCACGGTAGTAACTTCCGATGGCGTAGACGTTACAGAGAGTTGTGACCTAACCATCAGTGATGGTGGACATGGTTTCAGCATAGAGGTTCCTGATAGTAAACACTTGACGATAACCTACTACGTAACGTTATCAGGCTATGAGAATGAACAGGTAGACGTATCCAATACGGTATACTATAAAGGCTACTCCGATGGTGGTATTAAGAACTCCATCAATAGGGTAGTAGTAGTGGGTGCAGCTGCGACTACCAGTGTAGGCACAAGTTTCAAGATTCAAAAGGTAGACAACAGCGGTAACCTTTTGGAGGGTGCAGTTTTCGAGATATCTAGAGTGGTATTCGACGACGATGGCAACCCTGAGTTAGACGAGGAAGGAAATCCAAAGTTAGAGTTAATCGAGACTAAGACCACAGACGCAGACGGTATCATAGAGTTCCGTGCGGACGAGCTTAACGACCCTAACCACGATGGTATCTACGTATTTGATGAGGTTCAAGCTCCAGATGGTTACATTAGAGACGGCGGAAAGCACTACGTACAGTTCCAAGCTCACGAGACGTTTAGCGAGGCGTTCCCTGACATACAGGTGGATGGAATCATCAACCAAGCAGTAGTCATGGAGTACAACGTGGCAGTCGTACCGGAGGAAATCGAAGAGCCTGAGCCAGAAGAGACGACGAC
>CAZWRW010000102.1:0-5955 GCA_964636465.1 uncultured Ruminococcus sp.
TCCGAAGTGATGGCAAAATTAAGTGCAACGTCTCTAGCGTACCAAAGGGCGGACTTCTGGTTAAACTAGCAGAATATAATGTATAACACCTTACTTGTTAAGAAACAAATATTAAACTTATAAAACTTAATCCCATGGGCAACCCCATGGGATTCTTAATTAGAATTGATAATGATAATGCGTGTTATAATCCCATTAAACACATCAAATTAATGGGACAATTTTACACAGAAATGAACATATTCATGGAGGTTTTATATAACATCTTCCAAAGTTCAAAAAACGTATTGACATCTTGAAATTTTAGGTGTATACTATAAACCATAGAAACGATACAAAACATATAGGTATACTAGGACATAAAAAATCATATAACATACGCCAGTTGACTAAACAGATTAGAGGCTATTCTTTCGTAAGATTGGATAGCCTTTTGTGTTTATATATATGGAATGGCATTGACCATTTTTCCAATTGGCATTACATTAAGGAGGATTGACATATGTCAGTAAGTGAAAAAAAATCTGTTGAAAAACTCCCAAAGTATAAGACAGCAAGAACTTTAGAATCTGTCAGTAGGCAGTATGGCTTCAAAGAGGAAGACATCATAAAACTTGCTGGAAACGAGAATCGTTTCGGGAGTTCTCCCAAGGTCGCACAGGCATTGGCAGACCAAGCGAAAAACTTCTCATACTATCCGGATACGAACGTAACTCAGTTGAGGAACAAACTTTCTGAAAAACATGGAATATCAGGAGAAAACTTCATATTCGGAAATGGTTCTTTTGAGTTAATCTCATTGATAGGTTCAGCCTACATAGACAAGGGCGACGAAGTCATCTACAATGACCCCTCTTTTGGATGGTACTTGAATACTACTAGACTAAATGAGGGTGTAATTATCAAAGTGCCAGTCGATGAGAACAAAGCCGTCGATACTCAAGCGATACTTGAACATATCACAGAGAAGACCAAAGTTATTTGGCTATGTAATCCGAACAATCCAACAGGTACGCTAATCAATGCTGACGTTCTAGACGACTTTATCAAACAAGTACCCAATACGGTGTTAATAGTCCTTGATGAGGCTTATGTGGACTTTATAGAAGGCGACTACATCGATACGGTACAATATGTAAAACAATACGATAACATCATACTACTTAGAACGTTTTCAAAAGCGTATGGTTTGGCATCCTTTAGGTTAGGCTATGGTATCGCTGATGTTAAAATCATAGAATCCTTAACTAAGGTTAAGCTCCCATTGAACGTTAGCACGGCATCCCAGACCGCTGGACTTACCGCTCTACAAGACCAAGAGTTTGTAAACTTCATAATCAACACCAACAGAAAAGAACTTGAATACTACTATCAAGAGTTTGAAAAACTAAACCTAAGATACATCCGTTCCAATGGAAACTTTGTACTAGTAGAAATCGGAATAGATAGCACTTGGGCAGAATCGGAATTTTTGAAGAGGGGCATAGTAATCCGTAACGGTAGCGAGTTCGGTCTAGATGGTTGGTTAAGAATCTCAATAGGTAAACCTGATGAGAATCGTAAAGTAGTTTCAGCACTCAGTGAAATTTTAAAGGAGGCGAAAGTCTATGTTGGTTAAAACTCCAAAGGTATATATCAATGAACCCGATGCCATTCTACATAGTGGCGAATATGTCGCAAAGTATTCCAAGAATCCGTTAATCATAGGCAGTAAGACGGCACTCTCAGTGGTGCAAAATAACTTAGTAAAGTCTTTTCAAGAGCATGGAATCTCCACAGAACACATAGAAACTTTTGAGGGTTACCCATCCGAAAATCAGTTTGAAAAGTATCGTAAGTTAGCGGAGAGTTTCCATTCAGATGTTATCATAGGCGTGGGCGGAGGTAGAACTCTTGATACTTCCAAAGCCGTGGGCGAACTCGTAGGAGTGCCTGTAATCACTATTCCGACAGTACTTGCAACTTGTGCTGGTTGGGCGGGTCTTACCATTCAATACGATGATGAGGGGTCATTCGTAAAGGGTAGACCGCTAAAAGATTCTCCAGTATTAGTAATCGCTGATACTAAGGTTCTATTGACCGCACCGAAAAGATATCTCTTTTCAGGCGTTGTGGATACTTTCGCAAAGTTCTATGAGATTCGCCCAACCTTTGAACGTAATGAGGAATCTCTAAATTTAGATATAGCCTATTATGCATCAAGAGTTGCCTACACTAAACTTGAAACTGGAGTTTTCAAAGCTCTAGAAGAGGCTGAAAAAGGTATATTTGAACAATCCGCTAAGGATGTAGTAGACTCTATAGTATATCTAGCAGGTTTTGCAGGAAGTTTTCAAACCGATACAGGATACTATAGTTTTGCACATCCATTCTATCACATATCCGCAAGGTTTCCGAACACTAGACACAGACTACATGGCGAAAAAGTCGCCTATGGTATCTTAGCACAACTGTTCTTAGAAAAAAAGAGTGTGGAAGACATCAAGAACGTTATACAAACCTTTGATAAGTATCAAAATGCTTATACATTGGATGAGATAGGTTTCAACAGAGACGACATCTCAGAGCTTAATCTACTTGCTGTGGATATCATTGAAACTTTTCCACACGTCACGGCAAACGTTGACGATATAATCCAAGCCCTACTAGATACCGATACTTTGGTTAAACAAGTACGTGGTTTAAATTGACATTAAAGAAAGAGGTAAATTTTATTATGAAGTTGAAGTTTAAGAGTATCTGTGTAAAGTTGACCGCAATAGTGTTGACTGTAGCATTCGCAACCATCGGGATGACTGGTTGTAGTAGTAGTCAACAAGCGAACTCACAATCACAAGGGGAATCCCAAACGGATGGGGTAACTCAAACCTACACCTTGAACTTAGGTTCTTCAGGTGATGCCGCTTTAGCTATGCCATTAGTGCAACTCGCTGAAGAAAAAGGCTACTTCTCCGAAAAGGGTTTGACTATCAACTCTACCAAGCTTGAAAACACTGGTGCGGTAATGTATGATGCTCTCAGTGTGGGCAGAATCGATACAGCCTATGCACAAGTAGTACCACCTATCAGTTATGGTGCGCAGGGTTATGATGTTACACTAATCGCAGGAGTGCTTTCAGGTGGTATGGTGGCGGTCGCTAAGGCTGAAAATTACGACGAACTCAAAGATGTTAGCAATTGGGGCGGTCACTCAATCGGTGTTATACAGATGTCTACATCCGAACTTACTACTAGACGAGCTTTACAATCCTATGGCATAGACGTTGCCAACGATATCAAGTATGTAATGATAGAAGACTATTCAAGTATTTCTTTAGGCGTTCAAAAGGGTAATATAGATATCGGATTTATCGGTAGTACTTATGTTGAATCCGCAGAGGCTCAGGGTTTAAAGGTACTCACAACCTTGTACGATATCAAAAAGGATTACGTATGTTGTAGACAATCCGCATACACCAAGAACCTTGAAGAAAACCGTCAAGCTTATGTAATCTATCTAGAAGGACAGATTCAAGCGTATAAGGATATCAACACGGATAGAGAATCCACCATTGAGAGCCTATCCAAAGCCACTGGCGAAACTGAACAATACATCGAAGACTATATGTACGATGAGGAAGCTAGTGCTAACAGGACTTACAATCCTGACCCTAACTACAATGGCGTTCAAGATTTGTACTCATCCATGTTGGAACTCGGCTATGTGGAATCCGATTTGACTTTAGACCAGTTCTATGACCTTTCCGTCTATGCGGATGCTTTAAAAGAGGTCATCGCAGAAAACCCAGACGATACTTTCTACACTGACATGAAAGACTACTTCCTAGCCAACAATGACCAGTACCCAGACTTTGAAAATATCTATGGGGAAAGTTTCTGGAGCTAAATTAAGATAATTCGTCAACTATACAGAGAATGGGGTGGTAATATGTCAGAAGTATTGATTAAGGTAGAAGACCTTTCTTTAACTTATGAGACGGAAAAGACTAGTTTCCAAGCACTCAAGGATATAAACCTTGAAATTAATAAGGGTGAGTTTGTCTGTCTTATCGGTCCATCAGGATGTGGCAAGAGTACCTTGCTAAGCGTTCTTGAGGGACTCAACGAACCTACAAACGGCAAGGTCTTAATAGATGGTAAAGAAGTACACGGTGCTGGACCTGAACGTGCAGTAGTATTTCAAAATTACTCACTGTTTCCATGGATGTCTGCCAAGAGAAATGTATCTTTTGCGGTTAGGGAATCCAAGAGAGGGGTTCAAAAGATTAGTAAGAAATCCGCCAACGAAACCGCAGATAAGTTTCTAGAAAAGGTCGGACTATCAGGATATGAACATAAACTTCCTAATGAACTTTCAGGAGGTATGCAACAACGTGTAGCCATCGCTAGAGCGTTGGCTTGTAACCCTGAAATCCTCCTAATGGATGAGCCTTTCGGTGCTATAGATGCCAAAACTAGAGATACTCTACAACATTTACTACTTAAACTCTGGGCTGAGGATTCAGAAAAGAAAACCATAGTTTTCGTAACCCATGACCTCGAAGAAGCTATATTCTTAGCTGACAGGATAGTTTTCATGTTACCTAAGGGCATACACAGCGTAATAGATGTAAATCTTCCAAGACCTAGGGATAAGGAAAAAATGTTAGACGATATAGAATACAAGGAACTTCGTGGCAACCTTGTACAACTGTTCAATGATGTTCAAAAAGGAGTGGAATAAGAAATATGAAAAGAACTATTAGTGTAAAAGACGGTTCAGCAGTGCTGTCAAATCCTACGGGTAAAGGAGTTTTGCGTAGTCGTAAACCGTCAATAGATGTAAACATCGTAGATGATGAGAATATCGTTAAGAAGTCCCAAGATAAAGTTAAGTGGGTCAATAGAGTGTTCAACATTCCGAATTTGCTGTTCGTTCTAGTTTGGATAGCATCAACGCTACCTAGCAAGTACGATGCTGAAATGAAACAAGGTCTTCACGACTTTAAAGCTTTTGGAGTGGTTCTAATCTTAGTTGAAGCTATCTTCATGTTTAGGAATGGCAATCGCAAAGTACATCAAGCACAAAAAGATATCTTTGGATTCTTGTATGCGTTCTTTTTAGTGTGGGAAGTCGCTGTAAGTAGATTTAACCTAATCCCATACGTATTTATTCCAGCTCCTGAAAATGTCTTCTATGTCTTCGCTGAAGATACTGCAAACATCCTAGCAGGTTTTAGAAGTTCAATGTTTTTAATCATAGTAGGAGTATCATCGGCGTTGTTCTTTGCGGTGATTTTGGGAACTTTAGTCGGTTGGGTTCCAAGATTAACTAATGCGGTCTATCCGATAGTTAAGGCGATTTCAACAGTTCCTGCATTGATATACACTCCTTATGTAGTACTTATCATGCCAACTTTTAAGACTGCATCACTATGTGTAGTATTCTTGAGTATCTTCTGGGGTAGTTTTATGGGAAGTATCAACAATACGGCATTTGTAGAACAAAAAGTGATAAACTCCGCAAAAGTTCTCAATATGAAGACTTTTCCGATGTTATTCAAGATTATCATACCTTTTAATATGCCTAGAATCATCAATAATTTGCCTATCAACCTTGCAACCGCTTTGATGACCCTCACCGCTGCTGAAATGATTGGTGCTGAAAATGGTATGGGTTATTATGTAAGAGTCGCATTGAACTACGCAAACTATACTAAAGCCATCGCAGGAATTATATTTATAGGTGTAGTGGTCACTGGTTTGAATGTGATTATCAGCCTACTAAAGAAAAAGTTCGTAACTTGGAGTTATTAAATTAATATATTCATTTCATGAAAAGCCGTCCGTTAATACGGATGGCTTTTTATTAGTTTGATACATTTGATACAATTTCAACAAAACACAGTAAGTATATATCTTTACTGGGATAATATCTTACAAAATGACCTAAAAATAGTGTGATTTTGTGACATT
>CAZWRW010000103.1:0-5922 GCA_964636465.1 uncultured Ruminococcus sp.
TTATTATGAAAGGAATTAGCTACTTATTCTAAAGTAGCAAGGTGATTTTTTATGAAAGTAACAGCAGTAATCATGGCAGGTGGTAAGGGCGAGAGGTTCTGGCCTAAGAGCAGAACTAGCCTACCTAAACAGTTCTTATCACTAACTGCAGATGGCAAAACTATGATACAAAAAACCGCTGAACGTCTACTACCTTTAGTATCCTATGAGGATATATTTGTAGTGACTAATCAAAACTATGTATCTTTGGTTGAGGAACAGCTCCCACAAGTGCCAAAAGAGAACATCTTGGCAGAGCCTATGGCTAAGAATACAGCTCCATGTGTAGCATTAGCGGGTGCTATCATAGAGAAGAAGTACGGCGAAGATTGCACTATGTTAGTACTACCATCCGACCACCTAATCAAATACGAACAGATGTATGTAGATACTCTAAAACAAGCTATATCCGTTGCTGAACAGGGCAACAACTTAGTGACTATCGGTATCACACCAACCTACCCTGAAACTGGTTATGGATACATCAACTTTGCCACTGATGGCGGTATCGGATTTGGTTCTTATAAGGTGAACAAGTTCGTTGAAAAGCCAAACATTGAAAAGGCTAAGGAGTATCTAGCAAGTAACACATACCTTTGGAATAGCGGTATGTTTGTATGGAAAGTATCCTCTATTATGGAAAACTTCAAGAAGTTCCTACCTGAGATATACCTAGGTGCTAACAACATCGGAGAAGCTTATGGAACATCTTCATTTGCAAACGTGCTATACAATGAGTTTGATGGCTTTAAATCCGAAAGTATTGACTTTGGTATCATGGAAAAGGCGGAAGATATCTATACTATAGCAGGTAACTTCGGTTGGGATGATGTCGGCAGTTGGTTAGCTCTCGAAAGGATTAATTCCACTAACGAATACGGCAACTACATCAAAGGCGACGTAATCACCATAGACACCAAGAACACCACAGTAGTTGGCGACAAGAAGTTAATCGCAACCATAGGTTTAGAGGACTTAATCATCGTAGACACTGACGATGCTATGTTAATCTGTGCTAAGGATAGCACTCAAGACGTTAAGAAAGTCATCGCAAACCTAAAGATTTGCAACAGAAATGAACTGTTGTAATATTTGGAACGTCATGCGACAACTTTAAATCATAAAATTTAAATATTAAGGAGATTTTTAAACATGAAGAATGCTTTAATTACAGGTATCAACGGACAAGACGGTTCTTACCTAGCAGAACTCTTACTAGAAAAGGGTTACAACGTATACGGTATCATGAGGAGGAAGTCTGTAGTAGACTACGGCAACGTAGAACACATCAAGGATAAGATTAAGTTTATCTATGCTGATATGACTGACGTAATCTCACTTATCAACGCTATGAAGATTTCTCAAGCTGATGAAGTATACAACTTAGCAGCACAATCTTTTGTAGCAACCAGCTGGGAGCAACCTCTTGCAACCGCACAGATAGACGCTCTAGGCGTAACTAATATGCTAGAGGCTATCAGAACTGTAAAGCCAAGCTGTAAGTTCTACCAAGCATCCACTTCTGAGATGTTCGGTCTAGTACAAGAGACTCCTCAAAAGGAGACTACACCATTCTACCCAAGAAGTCCATATGGTGTAGCTAAGCTATACGGTCACTGGATTACTAAGAACTACAGAGAGAGTTACAACCTCTTTACTTGTTCAGGAATCCTATTCAATCACGAAAGCGAAAGACGTGGTAAAGAGTTCGTTACTAGAAAGATTACTGATGCAGTAGCAAGAATCTCACTAGGTGTACAAGACCATCTAGAACTAGGTAACATGGATGCTAAGCGTGACTGGGGTCATTCTAAGGACTACGTCAAGGCTATGTGGCTAATGCTCCAACAGGATGAGCCTGACGACTACGTAGTAGCTACTAATGAAACTCGTACCGTTAGAGAATTCGTAGAGACTGCTTTTAAGCACGTAGGCATTGAAATTCAATGGCAAGGCGAAGGTGTCAATGAGATAGGTATCAATAAGGCTAATGGACAGACTATCGTAAAGATTAATCCTAAGTTTTTCCGTCCAGCAGAAGTTGAGTTACTACTCGGAAACCCTGAAAAGGCAGAGACTAAGCTCGGTTGGGTTAGAGATATTTCATTCTCCGAACTAGTAGAAAGAATGGTCAAGAACGACCTTGAACTCGTTAAGAAAGAGATTGAGTTTGCTAAGTTAGGCAAGTAGTTCAAACGCAAGAAATATATTCCTAGGGCGGATTGGAGGTTTATCCCAATCCGCTCTAATTGAATATACGTTAAAAAAATAGTTTGCAGTTTTCACGACTTAGTGTTATAATTATAGTTGAGTTTTAATGTAGGGAACGGGCTGTGACCGTTCCTTAGAATCACACACAGTGTGATTGATTTTTTTCGATTTGCCTTAGGCAAATTTAAATCGTTTGATTATATTAAGGATAGGTAAATATAGTTATGAACATTTCTTTTGACGTACTTCCGTTGATAAGTGACAAGATGTCTGGGGTAGGATACTGCCAAGCGGGACTAGTCACGTCCATAGTCAAGGCACATCCTGAGAACGCCTACACCTTTGACTACTTTTCAAGGAAAGACCATCAAGTTAAAGAACAGCGACTCGCAAAGTACATGACCGACAGCGTAAAGTTGAACGTTTCGCACTTTTCGGGATTTGTATACCGTTCTATTATGAACTTCATACCGTTGCCATATTCGGCATTTTTCGGGAAGTCTGCCGAAGTGACACACTTTTTCAATTATGTAGTACCGCCAAAGGTACACGGCAAGACGGTCGTAACCGTGCATGATATGGTAATCAAGGCATATCCTGAGACCGTAAGGGCAAGGACTAAATACTTCTTATATACAGGTTTAGAGAAATCCATGAAACGTGCGGACGTAATCGTTACGGATTCAAACTTCAGTAAGACGGAGATTGAAAAGTACTATCCAAAGTACGCTGATAAAGTCAGGGTTGTGCCATGTGGCGTGGATTTAGAGCGTTTCCATCCCATAGAGGATACCGCACAGATTATCAAAGTAAAACAGAAGTTCAACCTCAGTGATGAGTACTTCTTATATATAGGCACTATCGAGCCAAGGAAAAATCTAACTCGTTTGATAGAGGGTTATAGTAAGTTCGTCAAGAAGTACCCAGAGTGTCCAAATTTGGTGTTAGCTGGTGGTAAGGGTTGGCTCAACGACGAAATTTACAGCTCCATCGAGAAACTAGGATTAAAAGACAAAGCTACTTTTACAGAGTACATCCCATCAGAGGATATGTGTGCGTTAATCAATGGTGCTATGGGATTCTTGTTCCCATCAATATATGAGGGTTTCGGAATGCCCCCACTAGAAGCCATGGCTTGTGGAGTACCTGTATTAACTTCACATGAGGCATCACTGCCTGAGGTTGTCGGAGATTGTGCCGTCATGGTGGACGCTTACGATACTCAAAGTATCGCTGATGGTATAGAAAGACTCTATTTAGATAAGAATCTAAGGGAAGAGTTATCCGTCAAAGGCTTAGAGAGAGCAAAACTCTACACTTGGGAAAACGCATCACAGACGTTGTATAGTATCTATGAGGAACTTGCCAATGGTAGATAAAAGGTTAAAAATCTTAGAAGTAAACAAGTTATACTATCCGCATATCGGTGGAATTGAGACGGTTATTCAAAGCATTTCGGAAAATCTCAAAGACCGTGCGGACGTTCAAGTGTTGGTATGTCAGCCTAAAGGCAAAGGCTCAGTGGACGTAGTGAACGGCGTTACAGTCACAAGATGTTCAAGCCTTGGAACGTACTTCTCTATGCCAGTATCTTTTGAATTTATACGTAAGTTCAAACAGATGGCTAAAACCTCTGATATAGTACACATACACGTGCCGTTTCCATTAGGAGATTTAGCGTGTTTGCTATCAGGATATAAAGGAAAAGTGGTCATCTATTGGCATAGTGATGTCGTCAAACAGAAGAAGTTATTAAAGTTGTATAAGCCTATCATGGAGAGGTTTCTCAAACGTGCGGATTGTATCGTGGTAGCCACACAGGGACACATAGATGGTTCACCGTATATCAGTAGGTACGCCGAAAAGTGCAAGATTATCCCATACGGTTTAAACTTAGAAGACTACATCATAACAGGCGACTTACTAACCCAAAAGCTCCATGATAAGTCAAATCTAAAGGTATTGTTCGTGGGTAGATTGGTGTACTATAAAGGCGTGGACGTGTTAGTCAAAGCGTTTGCGAAGGTCACAGGTTGTGAGCTGTTCATCGTAGGCACTGGCAAACTCGAAAATGAATTGAAAACCATCGCAGATGGCATGGAAAATTCCGTACACTTCTTAGGTTCGCTTTCTGATGAGGATTTGAAAAAAGCTCTTTCGGATTGTGACATCTTCGTGTTGCCATCGGTTGAAAATAGTGAAGCTTTCGGAATCGTACAGATGGAGGCTATGGTCTATGGTAAACCAGTCGTGAACACCTCGCTACCGACTGGAGTGCCTCACGTAAGTTTAGATGGCGTTACAGGTATCACAGTAGAGCCATCCAATGTGGATGCCCTCGCTAAAGCCATACAGTCCCTTGTGGACGATGACCAACTTAGAACACTCTACGGCAAAAACGCTCGTGAGAGAGTCTTAAAAACTTTTGATAATCGCACCATAATGGACGACATATATAATTTATACTGCAACCTCGCAGAAGATAAATAGATAACATCAGTTTGAAAAATATTATGTAATGAACGGGCTGTGACCGTTCCTTAAAATCAAGCGGAGCTTGATTGAACATCAGTTCGACAAAATCCATGGAAAGGAATGATTTTAACTTTATGAACGCATTAATAATCGGGGGAGCAGGATTTGTAGGCAAGTATTTAATATCACAACTTGCCGAAGATGGTAGCTATACCATCAGTGCAACGAAACTCCCACATGAAAAGATAGACTCTAACCTTTGTACGGTCTACGATTTGAACATACTAGACCCATCACAGATTGAAGAAGTTTTAAAGGCTACTCAACCCGATGTAGTGTTCCATCTATCTGCACAGAGTTCTGTAAAGCTCTCATGGGAAAACCCTCAATTGACCGTAGACGTAAACATAAAAGGCTCATTAAACGTACTGGATACCATCAGGAAGTTAGGTATCAACCCAAAGATAATACTAATCGGTTCAGGTGAAGAGTATGGCTACATCAAGGAGAACGAATGCCCAATCAAGGAGGATAACGTGCTACGTGCAGGTAACATCTACGCAATCACCAAAGCCACACAGAATATGTTGGGAACTGTCTATGCTAGAGCATACAACATGGACATCGTGATGGTTAGGGCGTTCAACCACATCGGAGCAGGACAACTACCGCAGTTTGTAGTTTCGGACTTCTGTAAACAGATAGCCGACATAGAAAAAGGTATCAAAGAGCCTATCATGTACGTTGGAAACCTCACAGCTAAACGTGATTTCACCAACGTTAGAGACGTGGTTAAAGCTTACACTCTACTAGCCAAACACGGCAAACAGGGCGAAACTTACAATGTAGGTTCAGGTGTTGGGGTATCAATACAGGATATTCTCGACATGGCACTTTCGTACTCAACGGCAAACATTGAGGTACGCCAAGACCCTAACAGGATGCGTCCATCAGACGTGCCAATAATAGTGGCTGACACTTCAAAAATCTTTGAGGATACTGGTTGGAAACCTCAAACCTCATTAGACAGCACCATCCTAGAAGTGTTGGAGTTTTGGCGTAACTCAACTAACTAACGCAGATTTTAAAACCCAATTCGATAGTTTAAAAAATTTGAAAATCTCATGTAGGGAACGGGCTGTGACCGTTCCTTAGAATCAAGCGAAGCTTGATTGATTGTTCATTAAATTCACAGAA
>CAZWRW010000104.1:0-3832 GCA_964636465.1 uncultured Ruminococcus sp.
GGCTACATCGGAATTTACGCCTTTGGAGTGTCATACAAACGTTAGTAGATTGTAGCAATACAATTCAAAGCGGACACGTTGAACAAGGAAAAGTCTCGATATGGGTATATTTGTCCATATTTTGAGTAGCAGGAATCTTACGTTATGGATGCACCTATATTCCACGTTTTTCCGAACGAAAACTTCATGGACTTGAAACTGTACCAGTGCGGTATCGAACAGTGCGACCCTACTCGTTCCTTTGGCCCAGCGACTAGAAACCATTACTTATTCCATTATGTCATCTCAGGGAATGGTATGCTATACGCTAACACGCCTAAAGGCAACACTAAGACGTACCAAGTTAGGGAAGACCAAGGATTTATGATATTCCCTAACCAAATAAACACCTACGTGGCAGACAGTTCTACACCTTGGAAGTACATTTGGTTAGAGTTCGACGGTTTACAAGCTAAAGGCATTATCGAAATGTCAGGTATATCTATGGATAGCCCAATCTATTTGAGTAAGTCCAGTGAGTTGCATGAAAGACTTCTCAATGAGATGTTAAACATCGTAGAGAATCGAAAAGCGTCCATGTTGCACGAAATCGGTAGATTGTACATCTTTTTAGATATACTTATGCAGTCGAATCTCAAGGCAAAATATCTTGAAAAGAACAACATGAAAGACTTTTACATTCAAGAGGCGATATCGTATATTGAGGGACATTTTCAAGAGAACATATCAGTAGAATCTATAGCAGACTTTTGTGGTCTCAATAGGAGCTACTTCGGGAAAATTTTCAAAGCGGTAATAGGCAAGTCACCACAGGATTTTTTACTAGAATATCGTATGTCTAAAGCCACTGAGCTTTTAAAACTTACGAACCTATCCATAAGAGAGGTAGGCATAGCAGTAAGTTATGAAAATCAGTTTCATTTTTCCAGAGCGTTTAAAAACGTCTATGGGATATCACCGTATGAATGGAAAAAACAGAACAAACGTTAGTTTGTGGAACGTCGTCCACGGCGTTCCGCTATGCGATAGCATAAAGTATAAAAGTATATATGTATACATTTCAGGTTATAGTATGATTAAAGGAGTTTTTTTATGACCGACAAGGATTTGAAAAAGTTAAAAAGAACAGAACTTTTAGAGATGTTAATCTATTTACGTAAAGAACTAGACACCACTAAACAGGAAAATTCGGAACTTAAAAACAAACTAGAAGAGTTACAAAAGAGTCAAATATCCAAGGAGAACCTAGACAAGATTATGTTAGCAGTCGAAAAGGTTCTCACTTCGGATTGATGGAGGTGTTTAAGTCATGAAGAAAAAACTTGAACTCTCCGTTGAGAATTTACCAACTGAACAACAGTTTCAAAAAGAGTTAAACCGAATCAACTACAAAAAGGAGTTTAGGAGGGTATTGTATAGTACGATATCATCACTGTTGGTGGTCGCATCCATAGCTGTGCTGATATCTACGTTGTTCTTGCCTGTGTTACGTGTCACTGGTACGAGTATGTCTCCAACTCTAATAAACGATGAGTTGGTAATGTGCAGTAAGCGTAGCAACTTCAAAAGCGGTGATGTCGTGGCGTTCTACTTTAACAACAAGATACTTCTCAAACGTGTAATAGGCGTTGCTGGAGATATCATAGATATCAAAGAGGACGGCACCGTTTTAGTGAACGATGTCCCACTAGATGAGCCTTACATTCAAGAAAAAGCCTACGGCGAATGTGACTTAGAGTTTCCATACCAAGTCCCAGATAACAGAATCTTTGTATTAGGTGACAACCGTGCAGTTTCTGTGGATAGCCGTTCTAGTACGGTTGGATGTATCGCTGATGAGTTTATCATAGGTAAGCTTATCGTCAGGGTATGGCCTTTAAAAGAGTTTACAGTGTTTTAAACCCTCACAGATACGTAATGTAACTGTCGGATTGCCGTGTAAATATAAGGAGTATCAAATATGAAAGATAACTTACTGTTAGTGATAGATATGCAAAATGCTTACTTGCCTAATCAGCCATGGGAATGTGCAAACATCATGGAAGTTATACCTAAAATTCAACGCCTTTGCGAAAGCGATAAGTTTTCCGAAGTGGTGTTCACACGCTTTATAGCTGAAACATCCCCAGTGGGCACTTGGATAGATTATAACTTAAAGTATGCTGATATCAATTCTTCTACGTATTTGAACGACATAATCGAGGAGTTGAAACCTTATGTTAAAACTTCTAAACTTGTGGATAAGTCCACGTATTCATGTTATAAGAATGAAACCATCAAGACACTTGTGGATTCTCATGAGACGGTAACGCTGTGTGGAGTCGTAGCGGATTGTTGTGTGCTATCTACGGCATTGGATATTATAGACACTGGTAAACCATTGGTGTACATCTCCGATGCGGTAGGAGAGTACAAGCTCAATTCAGGAAAGGCAGTTGCAAGTATCATGGAGAATATGTCGCTACACGTCACTAGCCTAACTACTGAGGATTTTCTCAACGGTTGAAATATCACGGAACGCCATGCAATGGCATGGGATTATATCAAATTGAATTTATTATACAAAAAAGGAACACCCAAAGGTGTTCCTTAAATTTTCACGATAACACAGACTCTAACGATAATTATAAGATAGTTCCGCTGCAGCACAACCGCCAAGTATACCATATGCAACGACGGTTAGCACTATTGAAATGACTGCCCATTTTAAGTAAGCACCACTAGCATCTGGCTCGTCGTTATGACGAACTATGTAGTATATTATACCCACTATAGGAATCAAGAAACTTATCACACACATACCCGTAGCTGGATAGTCACTATAACGGCGACCGTAGTTATTACTTTGGTCATTACTAAATGCTGATGAATTATAGAAATCGCCTGTAGGTGGTTTTTTCGCCACATCAGGATTTTCTCTACAGTATGGGCATATAGTAGCTTGGTCGTCAACGTCTTTACGACAGTTCTTACAAACTTTCATTTTGAAATCCTCCTCTATATCAACGCCATACGACAACATCGAACTTTGTCGAATTAGCGTTACCATTAATATAATAAAATCATAACATATTATTAGTAAAAAGTATAGACTCAAAAGAGGTTTTTTAATGGTATCAAAAGTGATTGCAAAAACTAGTGCAAACTTATGTTGTGTTCAATATATTGTCGTATTCTTGACCGTTCCACAATTCGTTGAATTGGCTTTAAATTTGATTATCTTAAATCTACATTTTTAGATTGACATACCCCTTGAAAAGATATATAATTATTATTGAAACAAACTTTGGAAAGGAAGTTACAATATGCACTTATTTGAACTACAAAAATCCAGTGAGACCATATACGAGGGAAAAATTTTCACAGTTACTAAGGATATGGCAGAACTTGAAGACGGTACACAAGCAATCCGTGAGGTTGTACACCATAGTGGAGGTGTTTGTATTATCCCAGTTACAGACGATGGCAACATACTTATGGTTAGACAGTTTAGGTATCCTTTTGCCGAGGCTACTTTGGAAATTCCAGCAGGTAAGCTTGAGGTCGGCGAAAATCACTACGATGCCGGTAAACGTGAACTTCTCGAAGAGACTGGCAACATATGTTCCGAATACACTTTTGTAGGTGAAATATATCCTACACCTGCGTACCTAACCGAAAAGATTTTCATGTATATGGCGACAGGTCTAACGTTTAAGGGTCAAAATCTTGATAGCGACGAGTTTCTAGATGTGGTTAAACTTCCTTTAGACCAAGCCGTCGAGATGGTTCTAAACGGTGAAATCAAGGATAGTAAAACTCAGATAGGTATCTTAAAGGCGAAATATCTTTT
>CAZWRW010000104.1:3932-5853 GCA_964636465.1 uncultured Ruminococcus sp.
AAAGAAAAAGGCAGTCGGACTTTTTACAGCTCGACCGCCTTTAGAACATGATAAATCTTAAAAAGACTTCTCACGCTATGTATCTACTAAGATACACATATGTTAGCAAATTAGAACTCGGATTGGTTTTCCTCTTCTAGCTCTAGCATTGCAAGGTGTTTTTCGTAAGCATCGATGATTTCTTCTTCGATGAAGGTTCTAGCAGATTGTGAGATTGGATGGATGATATCCCTAAAGATACCGTTGTCATCCTTTCTGCTAGGCATTGCTACGAACAATCTTTCGTCACCCTGTACGATTTTGATATCGTGTACTGCTAACATGTTGTCAAAGGTTAGAGATACGATAGCTCTCAACCTACCCTCTGTGATTACCTTACGGATTTTGATGTCTGTAATTTCCATGTTATTACCTCCTATGGTCTGGATTATTTTGTTAAGACTTCCATATGCATTCATGGAAAATCTTATGCTACTATTATAGCATATTTTAGTATGCTATGCAAGATGTTTTTACACAAAAAATAAACTTTTTTTTGTGAATTTAATATAATAATTATGAAAGGATTATGAAAAATGGTTAAAGATAGTATTTTAACAGGCAAAAAGCACATTCACTTTATAGGAATTGGAGGTTCAGGTATGTATCCCTTGGCACAGATACTCCATTCACAAGGATATTATTTAACTGGTTCTGACAATAACGAAACTGAAACACTTCAAGCCGTTAGAAATATGGGAATCCCTGTATATATGGGTCAACGTGCTGAAAATATCGAGGGGGCAGACTTGATAGTCCATACCGCAGCTATTATGGCAGATAATCCTGAATTGATAGCATCTAAGAATAGTGGAGTTCCAGTGCTTGAACGTAGCGAACTTTTAGGAATCGTTACAAGTTGGTACGATGACGCTATATGTGTTTCAGGTACGCACGGCAAGACCACAACAACCTCTATGATTACACAAATCATGTATACAGCCAATGTAGATTTATCTGCATTTATAGGAGGTAAGTTGCCATGTATCCATGGTAGTGGCTTGGCTGGTAAGAGTGAAATCATGGTCTGTGAGGCGTGTGAATTTGTCGATACTTTTCTAAAACTCTATCCAGATATTGCGGTAATCTTAAACATAGATGCTGACCATCTAGACTACTTCAAAACTGTTGAGAACATCATAAAATCGTTCCATAAGTTTGCCGATAAGACTACTAAAGCTGTAATAGTCAACGGTGATGATGCTAACTCCATGAAAGCTGTAGAGGGTATCACAGGTAAGGATATCATAACCTTTGGTTTCAACGATACTAACGACTACTATCCAACTGACGTTAAGAAAATCACTGGTATGCAGACTTCATACACTGTAATGCACAAGGGCGAAAAGGTCTGTGATGTGACTATCAACGTAGCAGGAACACACAACGTTTTGAACTCTTTAGCAAGTGTGGTAGCTTGTCTGTATAAGGGCATAGATATCGAAAGTATTCAAAAGGGACTATTCGACTTTGGCGGTGCTGGTAGACGTTTTGAAAAAGTCGGTGTAGCTAAAGGTATCACCATCGTGGATGACTACGCACACCACCCATCCGAAATTGCTGTAACATTGAAATCTGCTATGGATATGGGTTACAATCATGTGTGGGCTGTATTCCAACCTTTTACATACTCTAGAACTGCCATGCTCTTAGATGAGTTCAAAGATGCTCTATCCATCGCTGACAAGGTAGTTTTAACTGATATCATGGGTTCAAGAGAGAAGAACACCTACAACATCTACACTAGAGATTTGGCTGAACTTATCGATGGTGCAGTATACTTCCCACAGGATGAATCCGCTGAACCTACTAACGAAAGAAAAGAGTACAACTTCCATCAGGTGTGTGACTATGTCTGCGAACACGCTCAGGATGGCGACTT
>CAZWRW010000105.1:0-5831 GCA_964636465.1 uncultured Ruminococcus sp.
TGATTGATTTTTTATTTAATTTACAAAACATCCACACATGATTTGCCTTCGGCAAATTTGAGGAACGGTCACAGCCCGTTCCCTACAAAAAAAATTATTAAAAAAAACACGGTAGACTAATCGTCCACCGTGGTGTTTTTAGGTGTCATAAGAGATTTAAGTTGTACTATCTCCTTACGCTTTTTGGAAACCGATACTCCGTTTATATTGCTCAAAGAGATGTACTCATTTGAACCTTTTACGTAGATACGGTTTTCATTCGATGGTATGGAGGTCACGGCACATACGTTCACTATGTAGCTCTTTTGACACTGGTAGAAGTTCTTGGAGAGCTTACTAAGTGTTTCGTATACGTTTGAGAGTTTCTCATAGCCTACGTATATTTGATTGCTTACGGTATGTACTTCGACCGTCCTGCCCACGCTTTTTATAAACGTGATACTCTCTAATGGGATGTATACAGTTCCCATTTTGGTTGCTTTGAACGGTAGCACATGAGTCTTAACGTCTGTCGTTTTGGACTCTTTTAATCTGTCTAAGTATACTTTTAGCTTGTCAGCATTAATTGGTTTTTTTAAGATGCCGTAAGGGGTTACTTTGGGCATCTTTAAGAAGATGTCTTCAATGTAGCTTTCGGACTTCCTAATGATGAATATCACCTTCATGGAATGGTACGTATCTACGATATAATTCAAAAATGTTGTAATGTTGTCGTTAAAAACTTCTATTCCTATAAATATGCACTCTGTATCATCGCCACTTTTTTCAAGATATTCATATAGGTCACTACATGAACTGAATTGTAATACTTCGAAACTACTGTCTATAGCCTCGATTTGAAGTCGTAATCTTTTGCAAAAAATAGTGTCATAATCCAAGATTACCAGTTTCATAATATTTTCACTCCTGAAAAAACGTATTAAATTTGCTGATAGTTTTAGTCAAATCATACAAATTAGGTAGATTTTGTAGACTTGTATATGCTATACAGTCTTCTACTAATATTATTATATCAAATTATTACAAAAAAGTCAAAAGTTTTTACAACAAACTAGAATTTCACTAGATATTGTGATATAATGGTTATCAAGAGGATTTACTGTGTAATTTTCTTTATATATTTATAAAGTTATACACAAAGTCTTCTGATTTTTATTTATTACACTTTGACAGCTACTTAAAATAAATAAATCCCCAATAAAGCGTGAGGTGTACCGTATAACTATGGTACACCTTCGCTATGCTATATTAACGATAACTTACGGAACGCTATCCACGGCGTTCCGCAAATAATATTTTCAAAAGATTAATAGTTACCCATCTTAGTATTGAAATCCTGTTTTAGAAGTTCAAGACGTTTGGTATCTTCGATACGTTTGGCTTGTGCCTCCTTTTGAATCCTTTGGGTTTCGTCTATGCCGTTGACGATAGTCTGCCAAGTCTTTTCGAGGGTTTCAACCTGTATAGAACTTCCTGAAGCCATCTTGGCTATCATCTTGGACTGTTCGGCACTGTTTTGAGCGTTCTTTAAGAGCATCTCATTGGTTTTGTCGTCAAGAGCCTTTAGGGCATCCGCTTGGATACGTTGTCTTCTTAGCATAACAGCCTGTGCTAATGATTGTTTAAACACCGGCATAGTGATTATAAATGCAGAGTTAATCTTTCTAATTAGGTTCAAGTTCGAGAACTGCATGGTTTTCAACATTGGAATGGATTGCATAGCTACGTTTTCAGCGACTCTTAAATCCATAACACGTTGGTCGAGAATCTCTCTACACTGTTGTAGGTTGGATAAATCCATCCTGAGGTTACCATCACTAGGATTTTGAGCTACCTGTTGTTCAAAGTCTGCGATGTAAGCATCCAACTCTTTTACAGCCTGTTCACCTGCTAAGATGTACTCTAGTAGGTCGTTGTAGTACTTCAAGTTAGAGTTGTACATTATCTCAAGCTTGTTGTTGGATTGCATGATTTCAGTTTCATAGTTTTTGAGCTGTACATAGATTTTATCAATCTCTTCGCCCATGGTATGATACTTTCCTAAGATTTTCTCAACCTCTTTTTGAGCTTTTGAGAAAAACTTCTTGATACCTGTAGGCTCTTCAAGTTCTTTAGCATCGAACTGACTCATGATGGATGCCAAATAGGTCAAGAGTTTACCGCTGTCGTTGATTTGCTCAACGTTCATGGATTTCAACACTTGGTCGGATGCTCTAGAAACTTCTTCAGCTACTTTAGAACCGTAGGTCACCAAAGTGTTAGGTTGACTAACATCTATTTCACTAGTGATTTTGTCTATCTTGTCGCTCTGCAAAATTTGGTTGGACAACTCTTCCTTGACTTCAACTATGTTGAAGTCTTCTTGAACAGGTTCAGCCTCTGGAGTTTCCACAGGGTTTGTGTTGACTATTTCGTTTTGATTACTACTGGATGGTTTAAAATTTAAAGCCATTAAAAATTACCTCTTTTCATAAAATTTTTTATACTTTAGGAACGGTCAAATTCCGTTCCCTACATGATTATTTTTTCTTGAAGAAACTAAACTTTTTACTCTTCGGTTTTGGGATTCTCATGTTTGGAGGAGCTACGTTATATTGATATTCCCCGACGTTGTACGATTCAAAAGCTCGTAAATCTATAAAGTTTTCGATGTTCCTGTAGCCTGTAGGCGTGTATATCAAGATGTCGAAACCTAAGAAGTTCAACAGTAACAACTGGATACACTCATATACAGAAAACTGATTCTTACTAACGTGTATCACTACAAGTTTTGGAATCTCTTTAGTAAAGTCGAAGTTTTGCACCAACTCTAGAATGTTATTAGGTAATGTAGTACCCACTCTAATCAATAGGTGCATAATGTCTGGATATTGCACCTTTAAATAACCACTGTCTACGACTTCTTGCATCTTTTGAAATATGAAGTCTTGTATGTGGTCAGGGAGGTGCATATAATGGTTTACATTAGGATTTCCTTTAATCCTAGCCAAATCGAGACGGTTGCCATTGAAGTATCCACTGAAATCGGTTTGACCATAGGTAGGTTTAAAGAATGGAGTCAATCTAAAGAATACCGTGTTAGGTGTCAACATAGATTGTATATCTTTCCAATACTTACCCGTATCGCCATAAGGTACGCCCTCAATCTTAGCGAAGATGTTCGGCACTGTGACGGTGTTCTCATCGGAATGGAATCCTGGACGATACTTAGAATCAGCAGTCCATAGGAGAGAAATCTCTTCAAAAGTGGTTCTTAGTGTGACCGTCTGACAGAAATGATACTGCCTATCACGGAACATATTTCCGTCATTATAAAGGATGGTATCTAAATCTCTAGATGTGTTGTACGCCGTAGTACTGAGCTTCGCCCTAACTATTTGATTAGGAAACTCTTTAATACTTCCTGAGTTTGGATACTCAAACACTTGTACGCACTTTGAAACGTCTAACCTTTGTACAGAATCCAATTTGGACTTATCAGGACAAGCTATTAAGATATCGAATCCAACGGCGGATAGTAGTTCCATCAATGCGAACTCATGGGAGTTCACTTCACCATAGAAAAAGAACACAGGTATATCACTACAAGTGAAATCTATCAAATCGGTACACTGTTTGAACCACACGCAGACGTTCACACACAATGTAAACAGTGCATTAGTAGATAGATTATCTTTCTGTTCCATAGCGATTTCTATAAACTTCTTCTTAGCTAAGATAGTCCTATCATTGGAGGTTGAAACTTCTAAAGTATCTACAAATGAGAGTATCATAGAGTAGGCGTTGTTCCTACTGATACCATAGTAACGTATACCCTCATCGTAAGTAGGTTTTTCGAGACCGTTCTTGATTAAGATTATCGGTTTAGGAGAGTTAGTGACATCTTTCCAAATGTTGAACAATCGATTCCTATAAGCATCCTCTTCAACGAATCCTGAGAGGTACACAAAGTATGTAGGCTCATTGACATTTGGAATTGCTCCCAAACGACTACCACGTAACATTTCAAGTTCCGATTCTATGTTATTAGAGGATGACATATCTAGACGTGTGACGGTCAAGCCACAACTCTTAGAAGTGATAGCTTTCGTCTTATCATCAAAAAGATACTCATCCGTGTTGACCTCTTTGAAATCTATGTTTATTGGGTTGAATTTATTACCCAATATCACATTTGAATATTTTCCTTGAGTATCAGTCTTTAGATATTTAGCTGTGTCATCTACGTAGGAAACCGTGGTAACTCGACAACCTAACCTCTGCATGATATACAACCAGTATATCTCATTTTTGGACGGTGTGCCTATATACAAGATGTTATCTATTTTGGAATTACTAAACCTTATGAACCAACACACCAATGTGATTACACTATTCTTTAACATATTGGATAATGCACCTTTTTGTTTGGCATCTTGGAGGATGTCGTACATAGTATCGGAGACCACTTGAACATCACTAATACCGCCAAAGTTGGAAAAGTCCACAGTGCTAGTGGATATCAACTTACCAACCATACTATATAAGACGTTCCTATCGTCTACATTTTGGATGTTGCCAATCACATCTTGAAACTTGTCTATCTCAGGCTTAGATGGACTAGGTATAGGTTTATCTATGAACATTCCACTTTTTTTGGTATCTATGTACAGCTTGACAACCATGTTCTTAAAAGATTTTAAGTCATCATAACCGACGTACCTGTTATATCTACTGGTGTCAAAGTTGGCGGTCAAATCTACTTCTCTAGGATTCTCATGTGTACTTGACTGCCTGTTCCTTTCAAAGTTTATCAATACTATCACTCTTTCTTTCTATATTAGAGAACTTAAACATCACACTATACTATAGTAATATTATACCTTTTCTATAGGGTTTTGTCAACAAATTTGTATCAGATGTCAGTAAAATCAATTTTTTATTAAATTCACCAAACACAAACATTGATTTGCCTTCGGCAAATTTAGGAACGGTCACAATCCGTTCCCTACATGGATATTCAAAATTTTTAAACGCTTGAAAAAACGTCAAGATTGTGGTACACTATTAACACGTAATACACTAATTTTGAAAGGAAAATCTTTATGTATAGAAATATCTTTGATACGCACACGCATTACACTGACCATGCTTTTAGTGAGGATGCGTTATCACTATTGGATGATATCCATGAAAATCACGGTGTAGGCTCGGTGATGTGTGCCACTGTAGACGTTGAAGACAGTCTCAAAACGTTGGAACTCGCAAACTCTAGGGATTTTATCTACTGTTCAGTGGGGGTACATCCTGAAAATCTCGACAACCTACAAAATGATTATCTAACTCGTTTGGAAACTCTAGTTGAAGAAAATTCAAGCAAAGTAAAGGCTATCGGAGAGATTGGACTCGATTACCACTATGACGGCTACGACTCCGAACTACAAAAGCGTGTATTCTCCCAACAGATGGCACTCGCTGAAAAGTTAAACCTCCCTGTGATAGTACACTCACGCAATGCCTGTGAGGATACTTTGGAAATTTTAAGAGCTTTTCCAAACGTTCGAGGAGTCATGCACTGTTACAGCTACTCCCACGAAACCGCCAAGGAAGTTCTAAAGTTAGGATATCATATCAGTTTTACAGGGGTTATCACGTTTAAAAATTCTAAAAAAGCTATAAAGTCTTTGGAAGTCGTACCGATGGACAGGCTCATGCTCGAAACTGATTGCCCATATATGGCTCCCGAACCTTTCCGTGGTCAACGTTGTGATTCCTCAATGGTCTACAGGATGGCTGAAAAAGTCGCTGAAGTCAAGGGTTTAGAACCTCAACAGGTGTTGGATATCACCTAT
>CAZWRW010000106.1:0-5810 GCA_964636465.1 uncultured Ruminococcus sp.
CTATGGATACCATGTCCAAAATACAAGCGTTGGTAGAACAGTTAAATACCTATCGTGACGAGTACTACAACAATAACAACCCATCAGTTAGTGATGAAGAGTACGACAAACTTTTTGATGAGCTATCACAGTTAGAAAAGTCTAGTGGGATAGTGTTGTCAAATTCGCCTACTAATAGCGTAGGTTATGAGGTCAAAAGCAAACTAGAAAAGGTCACCCACGATGTGCCTTTGCTATCGTTGGATAAGACCAAAAATCTTGACGACGTTAAAAAGTTCATGGGTGACCAAACTTGTCTAGTCATGTTAAAGTACGATGGCTTGACAGTTAAACTCATCTATGAAGACGGAAAACTTACACAAGCATCCACTAGAGGTAATGGCACAGTAGGGGAGAACATCACGCATAACGCTAGAGTGTTCAAGAACGTTCCGCTGAGTATACCTTACAAAGATAGGCTAGTCATCACTGGAGAGGCTATCATACACAAAGACAACTTCGAGAAGATAAACTCCACTCTTGATGAAAAAGACAAGTATAAGACTCCTAGAAACCTTTCGGCGGGTTCGGTACGCCAACTTGATAGTAGTATCTGTGCAAAACGACAGGTGTACTTCATGGTTTTTGATGTCATCGAGGGGTTAGAGGGAAACTCTAAGTTTGATAAGCTATCCACTCTAAAAGATTACGGTTTTCAAACTGAAAAGAGTTTCAAACTACCTAACGATGGTATCGACTTAGAAACAGTCGTGGAGACTTTACAAGAAGTCGCTACAGAACATTCTGTGCCTATAGATGGTATCGTAATCCGTTATGATGATATACAGTATGCTAAAGCACAGGGCAAGACTTCACATCACTACAATGATGGAATAGCGTTCAAGTTCAACGACGAAGCCGAAACCACCACATTGACTTCTGTAGAATGGCAAATCAGTCGTAATGGAAACTTGACACCTGTAGCTAACTTTGATACGGTTATCATAGATGGTACAGAAGTATCTAAAGCGAGTTTGCACAATGTAAGCATCGTGGAAAGTCTGCAGTTGGGCATAGGGGATAGTATATCCGTAATTAAGGCGAACATGATAATCCCACAGGTAGTTGAAAACTTCACCAAGAGCAACACACTTGAAATTCCAACCCACTGCCCAATATGCGGTGCAGATACTCAAATCAAACAGCTTAACGAGACTAAAGTATTGACTTGTAGTAACACAAGGTGTAGCGGAAAGAGTATTCAAAAGTTTGTACACTACGTATCCAAGCCTTGTATGAACGTTGAAGGTCTAAGTGAGGCGACCCTCACGGAGTTCATAGCTAGAGGTTTCTTGACTTCTTTGGAAGACATCTACACGTTGGATGACTTTGCTTTTAACATCGTAGATATTAAAGGGTTTGGGGATAAGAGTTACATCAAGCTTTGGAACAGCATTCAAAAGAGCAGGACTTGCAAACTTGAAAACTTCTTGACGGCTTTGGGCATAGAACAGATAGGTCAATCGGCATCTAAGACGATATCCAAGCACTTCAATGGTGATTGGGATAGTTTCTATCAAGCAGTGTGTGACGGTTTCGATTTCACCACCCTTGACGATTTCGGAGACGTAGCAGATAGTTCATTAAAGGCGTGGTTTTCGGATAAAGAGAACGTTTCAATGGTGAAAAATCTTGTGAGCTACCTAACCTTTGAAAAATCCTCTGCTGAGCCTGTAACGGATAATCCGTTTAAGGGCAAGACGGTCGTGGTTACTGGAACTTTGGCTAACTACTCCCGTGATGGTATCAAGGAGAAGTTAGAGACTCTAGGAGCAAAAGTTACAGGTTCAATCAGTAAGAAAACGGACTACCTTATCGCTGGAGAAAAGGCGGGTTCAAAATTGGATAAGGCTAAAACTCTAGGGGTTACCGTGTTATCTGAGGAAGATTTTCAAAACATGGTTTAATGTATATTTTATTGTACGGAACGGTATGAATATCGTTCCGTAAGTTTGTAATTGTACAAATTTTAATAATTATGGTCAAAAGTGTTGACATTCTTTGTGAAGTTTGCTATAATTGGAATAGCAGTATTAAACAAGAGAGGGAGTATCAATATGAAAGGGTTAGATAAGAGGTTAATATCATTAGTGTTGCTAAGTGCGATGTTGACATCATGTGGAAGTAGCACGGTAGCATCCAGTATGTTTAAAAGCACCGAACAGGACGTTGCAGACGACGTATCTATAGGAGATACCACCACCACACAGGCACAACGTGAGCTTTCAACAGGGTATGTACTTACCAATGGTGAGGATTACATCGAACTGTATCAAGCTGTAGAGGGTAGTGTGGTCGCTAGGATGTATCAAGGTGAACCGATAACCATCTATAATATCAATGGTGAATGGGCTGCGGTAACATATGGAGGTATCAAGGGGTACATGAAGTTGGTGAATATATCATTTACCAAACCCGAAGAGCAAACCGAGGCTACTACAGAAATCACTACCGTAGAAATCACTACCGTTGCGACTACTCAAGCACAGATAGTAACACAGGCATCCACATTGGCGACGACACAGGCTACACAAGCACAAGTTCAAGCTCAAGCACAACCGGTTCAAAATATAGAACAGAATGTGAACGTAAACATTACTTTTCTATCGGATGACGACGGTTTTCAGTATGCCGCACCAAAAAGTTATCCTGAATACGTATCAGAGAGTGGAACGTCTGCATGGTGTTCTGCGAAGTCGATATACATCTATGCTGAGCCATCCACCAGCAGTAAGAAACGTGAAGCCGATATGCTCTACTATGGTGATACCTGCACAATCTTAGGCACTGTAGGCGAATGGTACTACATCGGTACGGATAGCGGTAGCGGTTACACTCTACATGGATACGTCAAGAAAAGTTATATAACCATCGGGTCTACGCCTAAAGACCCTGAACCTGTAGGAGCTACTCAAGGTAAGGTTATCAAGAACAGTGCCAACGTTAGAAGTTCACCTGACAAATCTACGGATAGCAATGTACTTTTCACAGTCCACGAGGGCGACACTTTTAAGGTGTTAGACTACGTAAACAACTATTGGTACTACATCGATTACAACGGTACTAAGTGTTACATCAGCCACAAGATGGTTGAGGTTTGGTAATGTATTTGACTTCGTCTTGTGTAGGGAACGGGCTGTGACCGTTCCTCAATTTTGCAACGCAAAATTGGTTTGTCGAATTCACGTTAATTTAATCCCATATCGACATAGTATACAAAAAGCTTAAAAAAAGTTTTGAATTTTTTAGAAACTTTAAGACTATTTTAAGGAAAGCAATATATAATGTTAGTAAATTGAAGATACATAAAACGTTTAAAATAGATGTATCAAAAGATTAAAAATTTAGAGGGAGTGTTGAAACTTTGAAATCGAATGGTTTAAAAAAGGTTCTAAGTGGAATTATGGCACTATGTGTAATGTCCACTATGAGCGTTAGCATGGGCGTATCCGCTGCACCTGGCGATATGCAACAACAGCAACAACAACAATCTCAAACTGGCGACGTAAACAGGGACGGTTCAGTGAACTACCTTGACGTACTTGAGTTGAAAAAAGTTGTACTAGGCATATCCGAATTGGACAATCGTAATCAAAACAGAGCTGACCTATCCGGTGATGGTCAAGTGAACGCTATAGACGTGGCTATGTTAAAGGCTATACTATTCCAAGATGGCGACGTAGTTGAGCCACAGCCTGAAGTTACTACTACTGTAACTACTACAATACCTGAAGGTGAAACTACTACAACTACTACTGTTGTAACTGAAGCACCTGAAGTAGTTCAAGATGCAGTATCATTTAAGTTCTCTAACGTTGGCGTCACCGCTTACGATGCAGACGGCAACGAAGTAGACAGCAAGATGGTAAGTGGTACTACTGTAACTATCACAGTACCTGGTGAATATTCTTTCGAGGGCGAATGTGAAGATGGTCAAATCGTAGTAAACGTTGATAAGACTACATATCCAAAGAGCGGAGACGTAAGTGCTGTAACTCTAAGCCTACAAGGCTTGACACTATCCAACAGCAGTACTTCACCAATCTACGTTGAAAGCATAGACGACGTTTGCGAAATCTCTTCTAAGAAGGGTACTACTAACACTATCAGTGATGGTACTTCTTACACTAACGCTGATGGCGGTGTAGGTGCTATCTATTCTAAGGATGACCTAAAGTTCAAGGGTAAAGGCGAACTAGTCGTAAACGGTAACTGTGAAGATGGTATCGTATCCAAGAACGATATTAGAATTTGGAACAGTACTATCACAGTAAACGCAGTAGATGATGGTATCCGTGGTAAGGATTCAGTAAGAATCGGTGACCCTGACGACTTAGGCAAAGACGGTGCTTATGATAACCTATCTGTAACAGTAAACTCAACTAGTGGTGATGGTATCAAGTCCACAAACTACGAAGACGAGGGCGATGGTAAGATAAACATCAACGGAGGAACTATCAACGTTACAGCTTACGGCGACGGTATCCAAGCTGAACAAGAAATCAACATCAACGGTGGCGATATCAACATCAAGACTACAGGAACAGTTTCATCCTCTTCAAGCAGTAGCCAAGGCGGTTGGAATCAAGGCGGATGGGGTAACAGTAGTAGTACCTCAAATGATGTAAGTGCTAAGGGTATCAAGACTGCATTAGATGATTCTTCTACATTGAGTGTTACACCTACTATCAACATTACTGGTGGTACTATCAAGGTAGATTCTACTGACGATAGCGTTCACTCTAACGGTGATGTTAATATCACTGGTGGTATATTCACTCTAACTAGTGGCGATGACGGTGTCCATGCTGATGGTACACTAACTATCGGTACTACTGGCGGTGCTTTGGATGAGTTAGCTATCTACATCACAGACTGCTACGAGGGTATCGAAGGTTCTACTATCAACCAAAATGCAGGTACTGTAATAGTAAACTCTCAAGATGATGGTTACAACGCTGCAGGTGGTGCAGATAGTTCAGGTAACAATTCACCAGGTGGATGGAATCAAGGTGGATGGGGTGGCTCATCTGGTAGCCAAGCTATGAACCTAAATGGCGGTTTCGTATTAGTAAACGCTCAAGATGGTGACCACGACGGTTACGACTCCAACGGTACATTAACTATTAGTGGTGGTTACTTCATCTCCAACGGTAATGACGCTTTTGACTCCGATGGCACTATGTCATGTACAGGTGGTGTTTGGGTTGCTAATGTAGGCTCACAGATGTCTAGCACATACCCAAGTAGTACTGTAGTATCAGCATCAGGTAGTGTAAGCCAAGGCGATAGAATCACCATAGCTGATGAGAGCGGAAACGTAATAGTATCATTCCTAGCAGGAAAGTCTATCAGTAGTGTAATGGCTGGTGGTAGTGGCATGGGTTCATCTTCTGCAGTGGTATACATTGGTGGTACACTAAGCGATGCTACACTCCTAGAGAACACAGGCAATCAAGAATGTGCTATTAGTGGTACTATCAGCGGAGGTACTCAATTGACTGGTTCAAGCAGTAGTAGCAATCAAGGTGGTTGGAGCCAAGGTGGAAACCAAGGCGGTTGGGGATTCTAAATAATACCCAAAACTAGACCTCTACAATATTTAAGAAAATATTTATTGTTGGATTATATGGCCTTTCTTTACTATTATAACTTTACGTATCGGGACGGCGATAGCCGTTCCCCCTGCGTAACGTATAGTGTGTATTCTATGATGGTTTAAAGACATCTTTAGGGTGTCATAGAGTGTATACGAGTGATGAACATCCCAT
>CAZWRW010000107.1:0-5803 GCA_964636465.1 uncultured Ruminococcus sp.
CACAGCCCGTTCCCTACATGGGATTTTCAAATCTCACAGATATGCAATATGACAGCATGGAATTATATCGGATTGACGTTGATACAAGTTTTGTGTAAAAATATTTTTGGAGGAACTTTTAGTTATGGAAAACTTAATCAAAACTGAACAGATGTATGAAGGTAAGGCTAAGAAGGTGTTCGCTACTAACGACCCTGAACTAGTAATCGTAGACTACAAGGACGATGCTACCGCTTTTAATGGCGAAAAGAAAGGTACTATCCACAATAAGGGTATCATCAACAATAGGGTTACTAACTACCTAATGAAGACCGTTCTAGAGCCTAATGGTGTACCTACACATCTAGTTGAAGAAATCTCTGATAGAGAGACTATCGTTAAGAGAGTTAGCATAGTACCACTAGAGGTTATCGTTAGAAACATCATAGCAGGTTCACTATCCAAGAGACTAGGTCAACCTGAGGGTGTTAAGTTAGCTACTCCAGTAATCGAGTACTGCTACAAGGATGACGCTCTAGGCGACCCTATGGTAAATGAATATCACATACTAGCTATGGGTTGGGCTACTAAGGAAGAACTCGACACTATCGCAAAGTATGCACTAAAGGTAAACGAACTCTTGATAGACTACCTAAAGGATGCTAACATCGACTTAGTAGACTTCAAACTAGAGTTCGGTAAGACTTCCGACGGTACTATCGTACTAGCTGATGAAATCTCTCCTGATACTTGCCGTTTCTGGGATAGCACTACCCATGAAAAACTCGACAAGGACAGATTTAGAAGAAACCTCGGTAATGAAGAGGGTGCTTACAAGGAAATCATGAAGAGACTTCTTGGCGAAGAGCTATAATCTAAAATTAGAGCGTTCGTGGATTTTCACGAAGTGTAATCGTTCGTTAATTTAACGTCAATTCGACGAACTGCGGAATGTCTTCAATGACGTTCCGCCATGCGATAGCATGAAACCATATCGAATTTGCGTTTAGTATAATACTTATTTTTATCAATTATTAAAAGGATAATAAAGAATTATGTTCGATAATAAAGTCAATGAAGAATGTGGAGTTTTCGGTATCTACAGTAATAAGACTATGGACGTGGCTACACCTGCATACTATGCATTATACTCTTTACAGCATAGAGGTCAAGAGAGTTGTGGTATAGTAGTAAATGATAGAGGTGTATTGTCATCCTATAAGGATTTAGGCTTAGTACACGAAGTCTTCACTACTGAAAACTTGGAAAACTTAGGACAGGGCAACATAGCTATAGGTCACGTTAGATACTCCACTACAGGCAACAGCAATCGTGAGAACGCTCAGCCTTTAGTAGTTAGACACATCAAAGGCCCTATGGCGATAGCTCACAATGGAAACTTAGTCAACGCTAGAGAACTCCGTGAGAACTACGAAAACAAGGGTGCTATCTTCCATAGTACCAACGATACTGAGGTAATCTCATATGCAATCACTGAGGCACGTCTAACTAAGGGTTCTATCGAGGATGCCGTAGAAGATGCAGTATCCCATTTGAAAGGTGCGTACTCTCTTGTGATTATGTCACCTACCAAGTTGATAGCAGTCCGTGACCCACAAGGCTTTAGACCACTATGCTTAGGCAAACTTGATGATGATACCTATGTGGTAGCATCTGAAACGTGTGCTTTGGACAGTATAGGTGCAACTTTTATTAGGGATGTCTTAGCCGGTGAGATGTTGGTAATAGACAAGAATGGTGTACGTTCTATCACTACACACTGCACTGAAAAGGGTCATATGTGCGTATTTGAGTACGTATACTTTGCCCGTCCTGATTCCGTGATAGATGGCGTAAGTGTACACAAGGCTAGACTAAAGGCTGGTGAAATCCTATGGAAAGAACATCCTGTGGATGCGGATGTGGTCATAGGCGTACCTGATAGCGGTCTAGACTGTGCTTTAGGATTCTCACAAGCCTCTGGAATACCTTATGGCATGGGATTCATTAAGAACAAGTATATCGGTAGGACGTTCATACAACCTACACAGAAACAGCGTTCAAACTCCGTTAGGATTAAGTTGAACGTAATCAGTGAGGTAGTAAAGGACAAGCGAGTAGTTCTCATAGATGATAGTATCGTTAGGGGTACGACTTGTAAGCATATCGTTGAACTTCTCCGTGAATGCGGTGCTAAAGAAGTTCATATGAGAGTATCATGCCCACCATTTACAAACCCATGTTTCTTCGGTGTTGATATAGATAGCAAAGATAAGCTCATAGCCTGTCAAATGAGCATTCCTGAGATAGCAAAGTTTATCGGTGCGGATAGTTTAGGATATCTAAGTGTGGAGGGCGTGAAGTCGCTCACTTGCAAACCTGAATGTGAATACTGTGTAGGTTGTTTCACTGGGGAGTATCCTATAGAAGTTCCAAAGGAGATGCCAAAGGACAAGTTCGAGTTTAGGATTGGCGAAAAACAAGAGTAGAGTATCATCATGGTAATGAGCCATGGTGAGTTTAAGGTTACGTTAATTTGATATATTCAATCAAACTTCGTTTGATTCTGCGGAACGACGTGGGCGTCGTTCCGTACACACAGATTCACATTGGTGTACGAGTACGATTTGGATAAAATTTTATTGTCCATTGTAGGGAACGGGCTGTGACCGTTCCGCAGATTTGCCGAAGGCAAATTGTATTGTTGAATTGGCGTTAAGGTTTATACTCATACGATTTGGGAGTTTCACGATTTTTTCAAGTCGTATGAGTAGTTATATAATATAAAAGGAGTTTCATGTTATTATGAGCAAAAGTTTCTCAAACAGTTATAAAGAAGCTGGTGTAGACGTTACTGCTGGTTACAAGGCGGTAGAACTCATGAAAGAGTACGTAGCTAGAACTACCACTTCAGGAGTGCTTTCTGGTATCGGTGGATTTGGCGGACTCTTTGAATTAGATATGACTGGCATTCAAAAGCCTGTACTAGTTTCCGGTACTGATGGCGTGGGTACTAAGCTTAAGATAGCTTTCCTTATGGATAAGCATAACACCGTAGGTATCGACTGCGTAGCTATGTGTGTAAACGATGTAATCTGTTGTGGTGCAAAGCCACAGTTCTTTTTGGACTACATTGCAGTAGGCAAGAACTATCCTGAAAAGGTAGCACAAATAGTTTCAGGCGTAGCTGAGGGTTGCGTACAATCAGGATGTGCTTTAATCGGTGGAGAGACCGCAGAGATGCCAGGTTTCTATCCAGTAGATGAGTATGACCTTGCTGGTTTTAGCGTAGGTATCGTAGATAAAGATAAGATTATCAAGCCTGATACACAAAAGGCTGGTGACGTTTTAATAGCTATAAAGTCAAGTGGTGTACATTCAAATGGTTTTTCACTAGTTAGAAAAGTGTTCACAATCAACGAACAGAATCTAGCTAGACATAGAGGAGAACTCGGAACTACTCTAGGTGAGTGCCTACTAACTCCAACTAAGATTTATGTTAAGGCTATTCAAAACCTATTGAGTGTAGTAAATGTTAAAGCGATATCACATATTACTGGTGGTGGTTTCTATGAGAACATACCACGTTCACTACCAAAGGGCATATCTGCTAAGATTGAGCGTTCAGCAGTACAAGTACTACCTATCTTTAACCTAATCGCTGAAGTTGGTAAGATTCCAGAGAGAGATATGTTCAACACCTTTAACATGGGCGTAGGAATGGTAGTATCCGTAGACAAGAACGATGTAGACAAGGCTTTAGAGACTATCAACGCATCAGGTGAAGAAGCTTACGTACTCGGCGAACTAGTTGAAAGTGAAGAGGGCGTAATCATCTGCTAATGTGCCACGTGATTCGATAATTAACGCTAATTCGATAGATTTGCGGGACAACGTTCCGCAACGAATTGGCGTATAATATCGAGGTGGCATTAATATTAAAGAAGGGAGACACGACACATGAAAACTTCAAGGAGATACATTCTATATACCATCCTACTTAGCATGGTTCTAACTACTTTTACCGCTTGTAATGAAAACGTCAATCTAGGAGATAGCGACACAAGTTTGGGTTATGAAGAGACCACTCTTGAAACTGAAAACCCTATCAATGAAAATTCCACAGTGGACGAAGTACTGGCTAACGTAGATTTTAAGTCTTATATCTATTCCATATACAACAACGACGAAAACTATGTCAACAAAATGTACAACTACTACATGGGTGCTGATAGTGGTAACACTAGCGACCTTGACGGTGACGGTGTTTCGGATGAGATTGAGTTTCAGTTGGGACTTGACCCTACAACTCCTGACACTGACGGTGATGGTATAGATGACTTAAACGAACTACTCCTCGGACTTGACCCTACTAAGAACGATATCAAGTTGGACTTCGATGGCGACGGTCTTAGCAACATTGAAGAGATTAAGTATGGTACTCTATTGAACTACACCGACAGTGACAACGACGGTCTTTCAGACTATGACGAAATCTTAGTGTATAAGACTAACGCACTCTTAGAAGATACTGATGGTGATGTTATCAATGACTATGACGAACTACAGATGGGTCTAAATCCGTTAGTAGATAAGACTGACGGTACTACTAAAGATAATCAACGTATATTCTACCAGTACGTAAGTGATGATGTTATCGGTAACGTAGGCGTTGGGGACTATACACTTTCCGCCACTGTTGATGCTGGTGGTCTAGCTGACAAGTGTATCAAGATAGACGTTAGTAGTTCTTTCGGTTCACTAAAGAATGATTACACTTCCATCATGGGCGAAGTGATAGACGTAGAGTACAGCACAGATGTCGCTTTCACTGATGTAAGCTTGACGTTCACTTTGGATGATTCACTCATAAAAGACCCACCTATCGATAATGATGTCTATATTGAGGCAGTAACAGCTTATCAAGAGTGGGTAAGGCAGTATAAAGATGTATATCTTGCTAGTACTCTAAAGGGCATATACAGGTACGTAGTCTTCGAGTATGACGAAATCAATAGTACTCTACTACCTATGAACTGTTCTTACAACGAATCAGATAACACCATAAATGTGCGTTCTGAAAATTCTAGTGGCACGTACTGTCTAATAGATTTGTACGACTGGTTAAACCACTATTGTGATATGTTCTAAACGTTGGAGGTTTTTTTACAATGAAGAGAGTAGTAGTATTAGTATCGGGGGGCGGTACTAACTTACAAGCCATCATAGATGAGCAGAATAAGGGAAACATCGTAGGGGGAGAGGTTACTTGTGTAATCTCCTCGAACCCTGAGGCTTACGCATTAGAACGTGCTAAGAACAACGGTATCAAGACGAGAGTTCTACCTAGAAAAGACTTCTCAAATGCAAAGACTTATAGTCAAGCGTTGTTAGAAATCTTAAATGAGGAACAAGCTGACCTAATCGTATTAGCCGGTTTCATGACCATCCTTGACGAAGTGGTGACCAACGCCTATCCTTACAAGATAGTCAACGTTCATCCTGCTTTGATACCATCATTCTGTGGTGAGGGTTACTATGGTTTAAGGGTACATCAAGCGGTATTAGACTATGGTGTTAAGGTCAGTGGAGCGACCATCCACTTTGTGAACGAAAAGGCAGATGCAGGGGCTATCATCATGCAAGGCGTGGTGGACGTTCAAAACGACGACACCCCCGAAACTTTACAGAGACGTATCATGGAGAACGTAGAGTGGAAACTCCTCCCTAAGACTATATCTCTATTCTGTCAAGATAAGATTACTATCAAGGATGGAAAAGCTTACGTTAATGAATAGTTAGAATTAACGCTAGTTCGATATAA
>CAZWRW010000108.1:0-5741 GCA_964636465.1 uncultured Ruminococcus sp.
GGAGATTATAGAACCTGAAGATTTTTCAAACGCCATAAGGGTGAACTATCAACATAATATGGGAACTGCAAGCGGTGCGTATAATCCTAACGGTGGTTTTAAGCTCCTTAAAGGTAGCTATATTGCCAAAGTTGACTACCCATCACAGACGAGATATTCCGCATACAGGAACGACAGTGAATACATAAATCACAGATTCAAAGTGTTACAAAATATATACTTCGAATCTCTAGACGATGCAAGTACTTTCGTTAGGGGTAGGTATTGCGACGGTTACGACACTTGGAGAGTTGCTTCTGGTATCACATTGAAAAGATATCTACAGTTAAAGGAATCCGAAATTGAAACCAATATCGCTGTTAAAAATAGCACTCCACAACCTGAAACGCCATCAGTACAAGAAGAGCCTGTCACAACTTCAAGTGTGAGTGAAAAAATCCAATTTAGGATACTAAGCCAAGTTTTTAGAATGGATTCCTATTTGGATATGTATTACAAGGTACTCGAAACCTTGCAGTATAAATATCCTTATAACATCGCTGTATTGGGCAGTAGGTTGAGCTTAAACGTCGCAGGTGTGAGCATATTTTCATACAATGAAAACGACGAACGTTTTAAAAACATCTCTGAGAAAAGAAGACTTTCTAACGGCCTTTGGGTTGGCATAGTGGACGACAAGAACACTATACTTAACAACATCGGGAAAATTTTAGAAGCTTGTAACTGCAAAGCAGATGACTTCAAAATACTTTAATGGAGGTTTTTATGGACGAACAATCAAAAAAATTACTGAGAACTTCAAACAAGAACAACTTAAATGAAATTCAAAAGTTGTTACTTGATGAGTATAATAAAGGGGTAGACAACCTCGTGAATGTGTTACTTTTCGAGGCAAATTCCAAGGTAATCCCATACTTTTTCAGTAATACGGATGTTGATAATCATGCTATAGTGGAGTATCTAAAAGGAAACCTTGGAAAAATTTTAAGAGAATCCAATAGCAAAAAGAAAGGTAAAGTCTGTATCAATGCTTTGAATATCGTTAGTAGTCTAAAGGATATCACGGAGTTTGAAACACTAACTTTGCTAATCTTAGTGATTAGTACTAACAGTGTCAATCAAGACATTCTAAAAAAACTTAGTGATAACTTCATTGCTAATAAAAATATCCTAAAGTATGACTATTCAAAGTTGAGCGTAATAGATAGGCAAAGGTTTGGAAAGTACTTCAAAATCATATTTGAGGATAACTCTCTGTGTATAAAACAGTTGCCAGACTACGCCGAATGGGTCAAAAAGTATGGTTCTAATGGAAACGTTCCACAACGTGAAAAAAAGAGCGTTGAAACTCCTACTCCGAAACCTACTAAGAAGAAACGTTCTAAGGAGTTCAACAACAGCTCAAACGATGTGAACATCAAGGCGGTAAAATCCCCTAAAGATAAACCTTTAGAAACTCCGGTGTCAACAGTTTCTGCGGTGGTTGATAACACTAAATTTGAAAAGTTAGAAAGTTTGATATCCACTGAAAGCGACAACGTTTCCAAGTTGGAAAACCTCATACAACGTTTTGAAACTACGGCTAAACTTACCGAACAGTTGAACGCTATCACTACAGAACGTGACAGCTTAAAAACTGCACTAAATACCGCAGAATCACAAGTTAAAGATTTAAACTTGGCTATCACGGTGGAAAAGACTTTGGCTGAACAGAGTTTGACAACCTTAAAGATTGACATCAAGAAAGCATTAAAACAATCTTACGACGACTACACAGAAATGAAACACGATGAGGCTATCGACAAGTTTTGTTTGGGTACGATAGGCAACATCTTTAGAGCATTAGCTAGATACGGTATAAATTTAAATGAGTAGCATGGTTAGGAGGAAAATTCTTTGGAAAACACAATCGTAGGCATAGATTTTGGTACTACCAATACGGCTGTAACCGCAATCATCAATGGGGAGTTTAAAAACCTCAGCGAAGATGGAAAGCCATTCGTTTCAGCGGTGGCTATACCTAAAGACGGTTCCGAAAACTTTAAATATGGCAGAGAAGTTAAAGAAAATAGATACGAACTATCAAAAGATTATAAGGTCATAACTTCCATAAAGTCTTACCTTGGCACGGACACAGAGTTTATAGTAGCAGATAAAAGATATACTCCTACCGACATTACTGCGTTGTTTTTGGACTACATCAAAAATAAGATTAATGATATATTCCACATTGAAATAACTTCTGCTACGTTTTCATTTCCGGTGGATTTTTCACCTAAGGCTAGACAAGAACTCTTTAAGGCTGCAAACATGGTAGGTATCGAGGTTAAGAGTTCCATAAATGAGGCTACAGCTGGATACATATCCATGCGACCAAGCACCAAGAGTTTTTCAAGTGTCATGGTAGTAGACTGGGGCGGTGGTACACTAGATATTAGTATACTTGACATCTCTGGAAACAGTGTCTTTGAGAATACTATCTACGGTGAAAAAATCGGTGGAGACGATATAGATTTAGTTTTAGCACAGGCATTACATAGTAGGTTAGCCAAAAAGTACGACATTCAGAAGGCTTTTAGCGAAGTATCTTCAAAAGATAAAGACCATCTAATCTCTAAAAGTGAAGAGATAAAGATAAATTTTTCAAAATCTTATACCACTTCGTTGACCTTGTACAAGTACGACAAACTCGAAAGAGTCGGTGAGGATTTAGATTATGACGACTTCGAGAGTATAATCTTACCTATCATAAAGGATAGAGTTTTGGGTAGTATCGATAAGGCTATGAAACTTGCCAAGAAGTCCATCGCAAATATAGATGCTGTTATCATCGTGGGAGGTAGTAGCAATCTGAAACCTTTTGAAAATGCTATGACCAACCTTTTCGGTTTGGATAAGATAATACTTTCCGAAACCCCACAATGGGAAGTTTCCAAAGGTAGTGCAATCTTGAACAACATGAAGATAGAACACGTCCTAAATGAAAGCGTGAACATCTTAATGAGTGATAACAGTACTTATCCAATCATTCCGAGTGGTGTTAAAGTAGGGTATCAATCGCAGTGTTATACGTTCTCCTTGGTGGAAGATAGTCCGACAGCAAACTTTATATTCACTAACTCAAAGAATACCTACACCTACGCCACCAAACAGATAAAAACTAAAGGTTTCCTAGAGGAAAAGTTGATACTTAGCACTAAAATCAATGACAACCAAGTCGGTGAAATCACCATACATAACGAAAGCATTTCTAGTGACTATGTAGAAAAAGTCGAGATAAACTCTCTTAGGTTTAAGTACAATTTTGTAGATTTAGGAAGTGATTGATATGAAATCTAACATTACTATTAAGAGCAACATCTACATAAGGATTACCGACAGCGTAGCTAATGATGTGAACTTCGTTAAGAACGTTCGAGGTTTGAAAGCTATAAAAAAAGTTAGTACGCTCTTGTCAAGTATCTCACGTTCGAAACTTACCCAAGAACAGCGTGACTTTTCTAGCATGGGCATAAGTTGCGAACGTGCCAAGGATGGACAATCTACACATGGTATGGTTTTCAAAGATGACAAATTGCAGTTGGTTTGTCGTTGTGAGTACTCCCAATGTGAAGACTTCAACAAGGGGTGCAAAGGGTTCATACAACCCATAAATAGAACTTTTGAAGATTCTAATGAATTGGAAACTACATCAACACAGTATGGTTTTGATTTATCTTCCATTGTGGATAAGGTCGGAATAGATTATCAAAACGAAGAGATTTTCAAAGGTAGTAGTGCTTTACTCCCAAACGATACGCATATTGATAAAACTTCTAATGCCAACGTCGGAATAGATACTTCTAACGATGAATATGTCACTTTAAGTTCAAAAGATAGTGTAATCCAATCGGCAGTGGATTCAAAAGTTTTAATCAATGCTGGAGCTGGTACGGGTAAGACTTACACCGTCATAAATAGAATTTTGTACCTCTTAAAGAACGCACTAATCGCACCGGATGAGATTTTAGTTATCTGTTATACACGTTCCGCCAAGAAAGTCATTGAAGATAGAATTTCTGCAGAAGTTGCCAACGGAAGTTTGCCATACACTGCCTTGGGAATATGTCTGTTCACGTTGGATTCATTGGCGACTAACTACCTTTTAAACTTCGTTGATGAGGACATAACTACGTTAAACTACAACGAAAGGATTGAACTCTTTAACAATAGAGTTTCCAAGGAGAATTTTGACGTTTTCAAATATCTCATAGTGGATGAGATTCAAGACCTCGTAAACGGTAGGGCTACCATGCTTTTGAAAATTTTGGAGTGTGTCAGCTGTGGATATATGCTACTTGGTGATAAGTGTCAAGCTATATATGACTATTCATGTAACGATGAAGTTTCCATAAGTTCATTAGATTTCTACAAACTTTTAGAAACTCAAACGACTTTAGACCACGCCTCAAAGTACGAATTTACACAGAATATGCGTCAAAGCAACGAACTTTTGGAGCTATCTTCTCAATTGAGAAATTCCATATTAAATGATAGTTTAGAAAATCAAGTGACAACTTTAGACGATATAGTTTCAAAACTCAAAGTTTGTGAACTTCCAGCCGAAAGCGTTACCGATGAGATTATCCACGGAAAGACCGCCATATTAACACGCAACAACGGCGAGGCAGAATACATCCACACAAACCTATTGGAACATGGAGTTAAACACAGTATAACTAGAGGAAATCAAGGAAAAGTTCCATTAAACCGAGATATTGCCACTATCTTTTGGGATTATTGCAAGAGTGAAATCTCTAAGGAAAATTTCATATTAAGGTATCAATACCGCATATCCAATGATACCAAAAAGGCTGAAGAGTATTTCAACATCTTGAAAGATTTTTCTAACCAAGACAACCCAATATCATTAAATATGAACGCTCTAGTCAATGCATTTCAAACCAATTACGATGTACCAAAAGAACTTTTACCTCATTCTGAAAGCAATTTAGTAGTATCCACGATTCACAAAGCCAAGGGTCAAGAGTTTGATACAGTCTACCTATTGGATGACAACATCTCAAAAAATAGCGAAGAGTTACGTGTGAAATACGTTTCACTCACGAGAGCCAAAAATGATTTAAAAATCTTAAAGAAAAGGTTCTCAGGATACTGGTACTTTCAATCGTCAAAGTACGACGGCAGAGTGATAAGTTGTTCCAACCATTTTAGGAATACTTTTTGTTCAGGGGTTTCGTTCGGGCTTAGTGATGAGATTGAAAAATCCAGTTTTGTAACCTGTATAGATGGTAAGTTTAGGTCTCCTGTAGAGGTTCAAAGGTACATAGCGAATAACGTATCTGTGGGAGATACCGTCGATTTAACAAAGTTTGATGACGTGTACTACATCTATCATGAGGGAACTGTTATCGGCAAGATGTCTCATGAATTTAATAAAAGTTTAAAAAAATCCATGCAAGGCGTGACCTATCGAAACAATCTACCTTTAAAAATTTTGAACGTACACATTTCTAACGTGGTGACCTTTGTCGATACTTCGTACTTTGAAACGGATTTTCCTATATATAAGCAATCCAAGATATTCCTTGGTATTGAACTTTCGGGTATCGGAAAGACACAGTTTAAATAGCATTAAAAATTGCGGAACGTTGTGGAAACGTTCCGTAGTTTGTTTTTTTTAAACTAAATGTGTATAGAACCTATTGACATACTGGGTTAAGTGTGGTAGAATAGAGTAG
>CAZWRW010000109.1:0-4123 GCA_964636465.1 uncultured Ruminococcus sp.
GTGGCTTAGCACTTGGAGCGTTCTTCTTAAAGTTTCCGCCGTTGCCTTGGTTTTGGTTTTGACCTTGATTTTGACCCTGAGCGTGACTTCTATTCACTGGAGCGTTGTTGCTCTTATGAGCTTCCCCTCTATTGGATTCTTGAAACTTCTTGCCGTTGTAGTTGGAACTATTGTTATTGTTACCGTAGTTGCCGTTATTATTATTGTTGTTGTTGTTATTATTATTCTTCCTGTTTTGGAATCTATCGTTCTTGTTGCCGTTGTAGTTAGAACCGTTGTTATTATTATTGTTATTGCTGTTATTGTTGTTGTTCCTAGCGTTTCCGTTGCCCCTGTTGTTGGAATTGTTGCCAGTACCGTTACCGTTGACGTTCTGTCTGTTTTTACGATTATAAGTATCAAAAGACTTTACCTGATTCTTTTGAGTTATGTGTTCCAACACTATGTTAATCTCATCCTGTGAAACGGATGATGCAGGTCTCTTCCTAATTGAGCCATTACCATACTTGGCTAAGATGTCGATAATCTTATTGTTATCTACGTTTAAGTCTTTTGCAAGTTCAAGAACTTTCATTTTCTTCTGCATACGCAAAAACCCCTCCTATAAGTTATATAATGCACCATTGATGTGTACATTAATCAAAAATATCTAAGTTTAACCCAACCTATTTTTTATAACGCCAATTCGATATAATTTCATGCTGTCGCATGGCGTTTCGCATATTTGCCGAAGACAAATTGTATTATCGAATTGGCATATTTAAGGTTAAGATTCTACGAGTTTCTCAAACGATTTACTAAACCCTTTATCACAGATGGCTATGATTCCAGCATATGCATTGATACTATGGTTTACTACATCCATAGTTATGGGCATCTGCAAAACTTTTACACCCGTGATTCCGTGCTTATCGATTTGATAGTTTAACTCTTTAACGGTCTTAGGCGAAGTATCGGAGGCTACCAAAATACACTTGCTTGAGCCATCCTTTAGGGCATTTAGAGACACGTCGAACCCCATGACCATCTTACCCGCCTTGCGACAGATAGTCAACAGATTAATTATCTTTTGTGAGTTCACTCTTAATCACCTCATAAACTTCATTAGGTATCGCACTGGAAAATACCCTCTCGATACGCCTGTTCTTTTGTGCCTTGTTCACGCACTCAACCTTTGGACAGATATATGCACCTCTACCTGACTTCCTGCCTGTGGTATCCAAGGAGATTTCCCCCTCTGGTGATTTTACTATCCTAACTAGTTCCCTCTTTGGAAAACTTTCGCCACAACCGCAACACATTCTAATAGGTACTTTCTTCTTTACCATTTTAGATTAACCTTTCTTGTTGTTTTGATTGTTTTTGTTACCTTGGTTGTTGTTATTGTTGTTTTGATTATTCTTCTTGTAGTAACTCTTCTTGTGAGCAGTTCCGCTAGTATTAGTGTAGTTCTCGTCTATCTTGATGTCTATCTTGTGCTTAGTGAGTTTTGCGGCAAGTCTTACGTTTTGAGCCTCGTTACCTATCGCCAAAGAGATTTGGTCTTTAGGCACAGTAACTCTACAGATAGTGTTTTCTATAACCTTACCTGTAAATTCGTCTATTAGAGGTTCGCCAGTCCTCTTATCGATTACTATCTCTTTATCGAACTTAACATCGATAATCTTTGCAGGTACTAGAGCATTGGCTACAAAAGTGCCTAAGTCATCACTATAGTCTATGATATCTATACGCTCATTGCCACCGAGTTCTTGACATACTGCGTTAAGTCTTGTGTTGTTTATACCTATACAAGCACCTATCGCATCGACGTTAGGGTCATGTGATACTACCGCCATCTTAGTACGTGAACCGGCTTCACGAGCTATCTCTTTAATCTCTACTGTGCCGTTTCTGATTTCAGGTACTTGCTCCTCGAATAGTTTTCTAACGAAATCCCAATGTGTACGAGAAATCTTAACATAAGCTGAAGTCTTTACTTGTTTATTAGGGTCTTGCTTATTAGAATCTTGCTTGTTAGAGTCTTCTCTAACGGTCATATCCAAAACGTAAACCTTGACACGTTGACCTTCAGTGAAAGTTTCATTAGGAATCTGTTCATTCTTGTATAGAGTTACCTCGCTACCGTCATATGATATGATTACGTTGAAACCTTCTTCGATGTTGTCGTTCTTCCTACGTTGAGCAGGTTCAATCTTTACTACAGTACCTGTAATACAGCAACGCTGTAGATTTTGGAACTTATCTATAAGTCTCTTCTTTAGAATCTCCTTGATGTCACCCCTTAGAGACTGCTTAGCCTGTGCGATGGCACTTCTACCTAACTTGGAAACGTTCAACCTTACTGGATAGTATACTGGATTCTCTTCATCACCACAGTATATAGTCCTTGGAAGTGTTCCATTCTTTCTGCTCAAAAGTGAACTGATTTCGTTAGCTCTATCCACACCGATAGTAGTAAAGTCCCAAGCACTCTCATCGTTGATGTCTACGACTTCTTTCTCTAGGAAAACATCAAAAGTCTTTTCAGCCATGTTGATGTACACCTTAACATGATTTTTCATGTATTCGTCGTAAGCGTCCTTGCCCTTGAAGTATACTGTACCATTGAGCCAGTCGTGTTCATAGTATTTCTTAACGGTCTTGAAGATGGCATCTTGAACTTTTTCAATGATGATATCCTCATCTAGTTCAAACTCTTCCTTGATGTTGTCAAAAGAGTCGAAAAGCTCACTAAGGGTTTGCTTGTCAGGCTTACCGAATGGGTCATCAATGCTGTAGGTAGCGAACCTTACAGATGAGTTCTGTCTAGATTTGATACTATTCAAACCACTACTAATCTTGTTGTTAGCGGTCTGTTGCACGATTCTAACGAAGTTGTTCTCTATCAAAGATAGGTCAAACTCATCCTTGCAGAATACAGGGTTATCATCGTCACCACACTGGATGTTAGGGTCTATTCTTCTAGCTTGGTTGATGTCTATAACTGTGAAATCCCAAGGCTCGTCACCATCGAGGTCAAGCACTTCCTTTTCGATGTATGCCGTTATGATGTTGAAGTCTTTATCTATCTCCACGATTACGTGAGCATCTAGAAAAGCATCGTACTCATCTTTCTGTCTAGCGTACTGAGTAGGGTTTTGGGCGGTCTCCTCAAAGTATTCCTTGATAGCCTTAACTATACTCTTAGAGATTACCTCATCAGAAATTTTAGGAAATTTCTTCACCACTTGCATTAGATTGTTCATTTTTTTTAAATACCACCTTAACTTAAAAATTTAATCTTCTAACTATTTCGGAACGGTCACAAACCGTTCGCCATGCGATAGCATGGAATCATATCGAATTGACGTTAAAAATCAAAATCCTCATGGATTTTTACACTTGATACTTCTGCTAACTGTACAGATACCTCTGTACCGTCAACGTTGAGTGTTATGCTCTCTTTGTCGTAGGAGGTCAACACGCCTGTAACTACCTTGCCTAATTCGTGTGGTCTTATGAAAGTTACGTCTACATCCACACCTATGGATTGTGCAAAGTGGTGTTCCTTGATTAGACTTCTACCCAAACCCGCAGAACCGACCTCAAAGAAGTAACGCTGTTTGATAGGGTCTGCCTCATCGACCTTATCATTTAACGGACGGCTTAAATTTTCACAGTCGTCTATGGTCACGCCGTCTTCTTTATCGATGTACACCCTTAGATACCATTCAGCACCCTCTTTTTCAAAGCAAACATCCCAGATGGTTAAGCCTAACTCTTCAGCGATAGGCACTGCTAAATCGTAGACTATCTTTTCAGTGTTGCCGTACTTCTTTATTTTCATAAGTAAAAAAACCTCCATATACGAACTAAAGACAGGCTTTGACCTGTCTTTTGCTGAAACTATAAGTAAATCATATACATATTATAGCACACTAACGTTTGAAATGCAAGTGTTTTATCAAAAAAATTATGAAAATTTTAAATACCGCCCGTAACTGTGTGATTTATTGATTTTTATACATGACACATAAATGATTTGCCTTCGGCAAATTTGAGGAACGGTCACAGCCCGTTCCCTACATAGAAAATTTAATCGGAACGCCATACGACGTTCCGAAAATTTTAAGTTATCTAT
>CAZWRW010000109.1:4223-5729 GCA_964636465.1 uncultured Ruminococcus sp.
ATAGAAAATTTAATCGGAACGCCATACGACGTTCCGAAAATTTTAAGTTATCTATTTTCTTTTAGAGCGGTTACGTCTATCAGTAATCTTCTTTAGGTCGTTGAGGTTTTCGTCACTGCGTTGCTTGAACTTGTTCAACATATCCTCGAAGTTTTCCCCTGAAGATTTCTTAGTGTAACGTTCGTCACCGTTGGAAGCGTAGTAGTTGCCACCATCACCATGGTTTGAATTTCCGTGGTTGTTGGAGCGGTTTCTGTTGTTAGAGTAGTTGTTCCTCTTGGAGTAGTTACCGTTACCATTTCCATTTCCGTAGTTTCTATGTTGTTGAGTATTCTTCTTAGGGCTTGGTGCGAGTGCCTCTTTTATGGAAAGCTTAATCTTTCCATCCTCATTGGTGCCAATAAACTTTACCTTAACGGTCTGTCCTTCCGTTAGGTAGTCTTTAGCATTGGAGACGAACTCATTAGAAATCTGTGAGATATGTACCATTCCGGTTACGTTCTCCTCCAAGATTTCCACAAAAGCACCATACTCTTTAATGCTAGTTACTTTACCATCATAGATTTTTCCCAATTCTAGTTGCATAAACTTTTCCTTTCAATATTAATTTCTGGAGGTGTCATAGAACCTTATTTCGTCAGGGAATGCGTAACCCATACTGCCTATGGCTAATGATAGCATATATGAATTAGTATCATCCTCATTGAGGATACGTTTATACTCACCATTCTGTTCGATTAGGTTTTCCTCACGACTTTGTAGTTCAGTCAATTCTTTCTGTTTTTCTACTATAGTCGCTTGAGTGGAAACTATGGACACTATGCATACTAGACAGAAGATTCCTCCAGCAATCTTTATGATTGACGCTATTACGCCATTGTTCTTAACACTAGATTTGTTAGTTCTTTTACTCATAAAAATCTCCCTTTCTATTAAGTTCTACACACTCTCGTAACGTTACTACGAGAACATCATTCTATGGTTTGGATGCCCTGTCATAACTTGACTTGACCCATTTCCATTAATATATTTATTATACAACAATTATAGGGTATCAATCAAGTATTTTTTTGTTGATTTTTCAAATTTTTTTTCAACGTGTGAATAGTGTGAAGAATTTTTCTAATCGGGAGGGTTACCAAGTTGATAAACTTTATTATGTAACTTCTCAAACGTTTAACGGTTTGAATTATCACGTTACCCAAGGTGAAATACCATAGTATGAAACCTATCAAGTTGCCCATCACAAAGAAGAACCTAATCTGTCCACGCATGAGTGCAAAAGCAAAACATATTGTGAAGATTCCGTAAGCTGTCATAAGTACGATATCCTCTATGGCTAACAGTAGGTCGTTGTGTGGAATGATTACTCTAAAGATTCTAAAAACGTCATACACCATCCCGATAACTACCCCCACTACACACGATAGCCAAAAAGTTTGTAACTGTGTGCCGTTCAAAAAGAACGTTTCTAAATCTAAATCCATAATGAGAAACCTCAATTTA
>CAZWRW010000110.1:0-5718 GCA_964636465.1 uncultured Ruminococcus sp.
CAGTTACACGTCTAGGTAGAATCTTAGCTCTATCAGTCATGCACTTTCTTAGTCTTGAAATATCCTTGTAGTCGATAGTTTCAACCTTGTCTACACAGAACATACAAACTTTTCTACGAGGTCTCTTGTTACCTCTGGAAATTCTTTCTCTTTCCATCTTAAAATCCTCCTTCTTGAAAATATTGGACACCAAAAGTGTCAGAGTGGTTTAAACACGCAATCAATTAGAAAGGAATTTCACCATCACTTAGGATTTCCTCAAAGTCATCAACTTGACCTACCTGCAAATCTTGATTTGCCGTTGCACTAGGGGTAGGAACGCTCTGCACTTGTGGTGCAGATTGCATAGTTTGCATAGGCTGTATTGGTTGTTGACGTTGTTGGTAAGGTGCGGAATTTTGAGATTGAGGTGGTGCGAAACCATTACTACTCTGGAACTGTGGAGCAAAAGCAGTTTGACTGTTTATGCTATTAGAACCATATGTGTTTTGGTAACCGTTATTGTAACCACCTTGTCCATAACCCACGTTGCCGTTGGTCTTACTATCGGTTAAGCAGAAACTTACGTTACTAGCTTGAATCTCTGTGGAGTAGTGTGTTACACCATTTGAATCATTGTAGTTACTATTTCTAATAGAACCTTCCACTAGGATTGGTTTACCTTTGGTAAAGTAACGTGACACGAAGTCAGCTGTATTTCGCCATGCAGTAACTCTAAAGAAGTCTGCGGTAGGTTCGTTAGGATTATTGTTTCTACTGCCGTATGGTCTGTCAACTGCGATTCTAAACGTACACACAGGGATTCCTTGTGTAGTTTGTCTATATTCAGGGTCAGCAGTCAACCTGCCCATGAGGATTACCTTGTTCAATTAAAATTCCTCCTATGATTTTTTCTCACATAAAAATTAAATTATGCGGAACTTACGCAACTGTGATTAATGAACGTAGTACGCCGTCAGTAATCTTGAGTCTTCTGTTCAATTCAGCTGGAACGTCAGTAGAAGCCTCAAAGTGCATTAGAACGTAGTAACCTTCAGTCTCATCGTCGATAGCGTAAGATAGCTTACGTTTGCCCCATTCCTCAACATTTTCAAAAGTAGTTGTGGTTTCAAGATAGCCCTTAAACTTTTCGATTAAAGCCTTAATGCCGTCTTCACCTAACTTAGTATTGAAAACTACCATGAGTTCATACTTTTCAGATAACTTTGCCATTATTAGCACCTCCTTTTGGATTTCGCTCACATTAGTTTAGCGGTGTGAGCAAGGATAACAATTATATTATACCATCTTTTTTTTATTTGTCAAGGGGGAACAAGAGGTTTTTTTAAATATTTTTTCGGAACTTGTACCCTCTGGGAGCTTTTTAGTACAACTATGCAAAAAGTCCACCTAAGAACCATATCAAAAACACCATAGCTACTAGGATACCCAAAATATACCTAAATAATGCCTTGGTTTTGAACTTCATAATAAGCCATTGGAACGCTTGTATTATGTTGTCTATCAAGGTTGGTTCATGGTATGGACGAGGGTTAGTCATCAGGTAGAATGCTACGAGTGCATTCTGTCGTTTGGTTTGGTCGTCGTACTTGCTGACGTATGGCACAGGTGGTTGTGAGGTCTCTCCAACGTTCAAAATGAGGTTATCTTTTGGTCGTTCTGATACTGGATAGATTTCACGAGTTGGCACGATGTTCTCTTTATAGTATGGGTACTTGCTCTTAGGTATGAAGTTCTCTTGTGCGAGTTTGACCATCTCTTCTGTGAGGTGGTCATCCACGGCAGGGGAGTATTCTCCTAAGATTAAGTTATCCTTAAAGCGTCCGCACTTGGTACACCTTTCCGACTGTATACGGTTGATTCCATGGCAGTACTCACAGATTTTATAGATTTTCAAAACTTCACCACCTCACTTGAATTTAACGTCAAATTTGCGGAACGACGTGGGGATAGTTCACGCTACCATCCCAAGATAATTATACCACAAATTTAGACATAGTCAACAGTTTTTACAACTTTTACACACTCATTAAGGTTAAGTTTTAGTGACAAATTCAAAATATATATTGACTAGTTAAATCCAGTTGTGATATAATATAAGGTAGTAACAAATTATTCTTTGGAGGTATCTTTATGGATAATATTAAAAAATACATAGCCGAATTTCTAGGCACAGCGATGCTCGTAGTATTCGGTTGTGGTAGTGCTTGTACCAACGGGTTTGGTATAGGCTACGTAGGAATAGCTTTAGCTTTCGGTTTGATTATCGTGGCTATGGCGTACTCATTCGGTAACATCTCAGGATGTCACGTAAACCCAGCAGTATCAATAGGTATGCTAATCAACGGTAAGATTACTTTTGTAGACTTCGTTGGATATATATTAGCACAGTTCCTCGGTGGTATCGTAGGAGCGGGACTATTGAGCTACATGACTAAGGGTCTAACCAACCCAGACAGCAGTCCATTGGGCTTAGGCACTAACGGTTATGGTGACCTTTCCGCAATGAACATCACAGCTACACAAGCTTTGGTAGTTGAGATAGTTTTGACTTTCATGTTCGTATTTGCCGTACTAGGTGCAACTAGCAGAAGAGAATACACTTCAACAGCTGGTTTAGTAATAGGTTTCTCATTGACAGTGGTACACCTACTAGGTCTACCTTTCACTGGAACTTCAGTAAACCCTGCAAGAAGTTTTGGTCCTGCACTACTTACTGGCGGTGAGGCTTTCAATCAAGTTGGAATCTTCATACTAGGTCCAGTAATTGGAGCAATCATAGCCGGTGTAATCTTCAAGTTGATAGACATCAAACCAGCTCCAGCACAGCCACCAGTTAGAAGAAGAAGACCACCTGCTCCAGCTCAAAGAGTTGACGAAAATGGCAAACCTCAAGGTCAGCCACAACCACCTAAAAAGGAAAACGCTCCTAAGTCTAAGGAAGCTCCTAAGGCTGAGGACAAGAAGGTCGAAAACAAAGACGATAAAAAAGACGACAAAAAACAACCACCTAAGAAGATAGATTCTAAGGCGAAAAAGGAAAACTAATCACAAGTGATAAAGTTTGAACCCCTCCCAATTTGGGAGGGGTTTTGTTATACCAGTTCAACTAAAATTCTCTACCGTTGGACTTTATAGCCCTATCGATTTGACGTTTAGCATCACGTTGTGCGGATGCCTCCCTCTTATCATGAAGTTTCTTACCACGACATAGACCTAACTGTACTTTGACACGGCTATCTTTAAAGTACAATGACAACGGTATCAATGTGAGACCATCCTGTTTTAGTGTGCCATAGAGTTTGTCAATCTCCTTGCGATGTAGCAAGAGTTTTCTAACACGCATTGGGTCACGATTGAAAATGTTGCCCTTTTCATATGGCGATATGTGCATACCTTTGATATATAGTTCGCCCCTATCTATGGAACACCAACTATCTTTGAGGTTTACACTACCGTTCCTAATGGATTTAACTTCCGTACCCACTAACTCTATACCAGCCTCATAAGTTTCCAACACGAAGTACTCATGACGAGCTTTTCTGTTGTCCGTGATTTGTTTAGTGCCTTTACTTCTCAAAAAAAATTCCTCCTCTTTGCGTATGTGCATTTTCTCATATGATATCACTTTTTGGATACTTTGTCAAGTTCACACTAGAACGATACCATCTTATTCTCTGCTGTAGAGCAATAGTTTTTCAACATCCACGTTGTGATATACCAGTGTATAGACTATCCCAAACGTGAGCATTGGGAGCAACGTAAATGCTAAGATTGCAATCAAACCTATGTATGAGAGGTTTTCAAGGTAAGGTTCAAGGCAGAATATGTTTATCCAAGGTAGGAAGTAAGCGTTCAACAGTCTGTACGCCACATAGAGGTGGTTTCCTGATGACCATCCACTGACTTTTGCAACGAGAAGTATTGCCCATTGTAACAGTAGTGGTACACCTATCAAGATACTTGCAACTTGATGTTTATGTGGTTGATGTGGTACTTCTAGAGTTCTTTCACCTGCCTTATCGGATTTTGCACGGTTGTAAGCATGATTCCCAATGATACACAAAAGTATTCCCATAGTACATACTCCAACGACACCTCGCCAAAAGATGTTTTTCATTAGACTAGCTGTAAACAAGTTTACCATCATGCAAAGCACTTCCGCAAAGATTAAGTTTGCCCATCCTAAAAGCACGTCTTTTAATAAGGATGGTTTCCCGAATTTTTTAACCATACTATATATAACGTCTCCAATCAAAATATATTAACGCTAAAGTGTTCTAACTTGCGTTAATTAATATTATATACCCTTATAGTAAATTTTTCAACGTCAATTTGCGATTTAAATTATTTTATTCATAAACGCCTATAGAAACTTGACAATTTTACTACTTTAGGTTACAATATAGTTATGAATATTCCACTTGACTTAAAACATAACGTCAGTGGTACGAAAGGATTTGATTTCAATGGGTTTAACTTTAACCGAAAAGATTTTAAAAGCACATCTAGTAGATGGCGAAATGGTAAAAGGTCAAGAGATTGGCATTAAGATAGACCAAACTCTAACACAGGATGCTACTGGTACTATGGCTTATCTAGAGTTCGAGGCCATAGGCGTACCTAGAGTAAAGACCGAACGTTCAGTAGCTTACATAGACCATAACACTCTACAGAGTGGTTTTGAAAACGCTGATGACCACAGATTTATCGGTAGTGTAGCTAAGAAACATGGTATATACTTTTCAAGACCAGGTAACGGTATCTGTCACCAAGTACACCTTGAGAGGTTCGGTATTCCAGGTAAGACTTTAATCGGTTCAGATAGTCACACACCTACTGGCGGTGGTATCGGTATGATAGCCATCGGTGCAGGTGGTCTTGACGTTGCCGTTGCTATGGGTGGCGGAGCATACTATATTACTTGTCCACAGGTAGTTAAAGTTGAACTTACTGGTAAGCTAAACTCTTGGACTTCTGCTAAGGATGTAATCCTAGAAGTTTTAAGAAGACTAACCGTCAAAGGTGGCGTAGGTAAGGTTATCGAATACTGTGGCGAGGGTGTCAAGACACTATCCGTACCAGAGAGAGCTACCATCACTAATATGGGTGCTGAATTAGGTGCTACTACTTCCATCTTCCCATCCGATGAGATTACTAAGCAATTCTTAGAAGCTCAAGGTCGTGGCGAAGTATGGCAACCTCTATCCGCAGATGCTGACGCTGTCTATGATGAGATAGTAGAAATCAATTTGAGTGAGTTAAAGCCACTTTCCGCTTGTCCACACTCACCTGATAACATAAAGTCCGTAGCAGAACTAAAGGGCATGAAGATTGACCAAGTCTGTATCGGTTCATGTACAAACTCATCACTACTAGATATGATGAAGGTTGCACATATCCTAAAGGGTAACAAGGTACATCCAAATGTATCACTAGCGATTGCTCCAGGTTCTAAGCAAGTTCTAAAGATGATGGCTGACTTAGGTCTATTAAGTGACATCATTGATGCTGGTGCTAGAATCCTAGAGAGTGCTTGTGGTCCATGTATCGGTATGGGACAGTCACCAAATTCCAAGGGTATCTCTTTGAGAACTTTCAACAGAAACTTCTTAGGACGTTCTGGTACTAAGGATGGTCAAATCTACTTAGTATCTCCTGAGGTTGCTGCATACTCCGCTATTAACGGCGTATTCTCCGACCCTACAGAACTTGGCG
>CAZWRW010000111.1:0-5677 GCA_964636465.1 uncultured Ruminococcus sp.
TATGATTATGACACAACGTCAATGACATTCCATACAATTACACCATGGCTTGACTACTTTACAACTATCAGACCGTGACTATTTCTCAACACAATTTGCGTTGGTTATAATTCTGAGTAAGTACACTTATAACTTCGTTTTTTCCCCCTCTCAGAGTTTACTTTAAGAGGGGGGTTTTTAATCCTAAAAAAGGAGGAATTTTTTATATGACTTTTATGACTAAAAACATTTTTTCCATCCCGACCGTTACCCTACGAGGGGTAGTAGTATTTCCAGAGATGAACATGAGCTTTGATGTAGCAAGGAAAAAGTCGGTATTAGCTATTAAAGAAGCCTTGAAAAATAACAGAGAGCTTTTTGTGGTAACACAGAGGAATACTTTTCAAGAAAATCCAAAATCCATGGATGACTTGTATGAAGTCGGTACTGTCGTTGAAGTTAGACAGATTGTAAACTATCAAGAGGGTGCTTTGAGAGTAGTAGTCACTGGTTTACGACGTGCAAATTTACAGGAGTTCGATACACAAGGCGAATTTTTCACTTCTAATGTTGAAATTAGAAACGAAGACGACAACCTCACCAAAACCCAACAGTTAGAGGTTGAGGCTTTAGTAAACCTACTCAATGACTGTGCAGAAAAGTATTGTGATAACGTACCACATATAGTTCCTAAACAAATCGAAGAAAGCATGATACTCTGCAAAGACCCTCAAGAACTTTTCAATAATATAGTATTCAACATACCTTTTGACGTTGATGACAAACAGGCATTCTTGGAGGCTGACAACCTTTATGAAAAACTTGCACTATTATATGAAACTTTATATAGCGACTTGGACGTAATGGACTATCAAAGGAGTATCCATGATGAAGTTAAGAGCAACATGGATAAAAATCAACGTGAATATTATATGCGTGAGCAAATGAAAGTGTTATCGGAAAAGCTCGGAGAGAACCAACCTAGTAACGATTATGAAAAGTATCGTCAAGAGATACTAAAAAAGTTGGCATCTAACGGCTATGAAGATAGCATAATCAAAAAATTGATGGACGAGGCTGTAAAATTAAGCAAGTTGCCACCATCATCACAAGAGGCTTACGTAATTACTAGCTACTTGGATACAGTCTTGAAACTTCCATGGGATTACCCTAAGAATAAGAAAATCTCTATAAATTCTGCTAGAAATGTACTCAACAAGGAACATTATGGTTTAAAAGATATCAAGGAGAGAATCCTAGAAAATATCGCTGTACAAAGTTTAGTACCTCAACAGAATGGTAACATTATCTGTTTTGCGGGTCCTCCGGGAATCGGTAAGACTTCTATATGCCAATCTGTAGCCAAAGCACTGGGCAGAAAATATGTTAGAATTTCACTCGGTGGCGTACGTGATGAGGCTGACATCCGTGGACATAGAAAGACCTACATAGGTGCTATGCAAGGTAGGATTATCAATGCCATGATTGAGGCTGGTGTTAAGAATCCTATAATTCTTTTGGACGAAATAGACAAGATGAGTAACGATTTCCGTGGTGACCCATCATCTGCAATGCTTGAAGTTCTCGACAAGGAACAGAACGTCAAGTTCGTAGACCACTACATTGAAGTGCCTTTTGATTTGAGTCAAGTTATGTTCATAACCACGGCTAACGACGTTACCAAGATACCTGCTCCCCTACTCGACAGGATGGAACTTATAGAACTTCCTAGCTACACTAGAGAAGAAAAGTTCCATATTGCTAAGGAACACTTAGTGCCTAAACAAATCAAGGAGAACGGTCTAAAGGGTACACAGATTCGTTTTGAAGACGATGTTATATACTCTTTGATAGACTACTACACCAAGGAGGCAGGTGTTAGAACTCTCGAAAGACAGATAGCTAAACTCTGTCGTAAGACTGCTAAAGAAATCGTGGAGGGTAACTGTAAGAGGATAATCTTCAAGGCTGATAATGTGGAAGAGTATCTAGGACACAAAAAGTATCTTGATGACGACCACATGAAACAGGATGAGATTGGTGTAGTAAACGGTCTAGCATGGACTTCTGTGGGCGGTGTGCTTATGCCTATCGAGACTATAGCATTAGAGGGTACAGGTAAAGTTCAAGCTACAGGCTCACTTGGTGATGTCATGAAAGAGAGTTCAAGTATAGCTATTAGTTACGTGAGGAGCATTGCAAACAAGTATAACATCCCAACGGACTTTTACAAAACTATGGACTTACACATTCATGCTCCAGAGGGTGCAGTTCCAAAGGATGGCCCATCAGCTGGTGTTACTATGGTGACTTCTATAGTTTCCACACTTGCTAAGATTCCAGTACGTCACGATGTTGCCATGACTGGTGAGATTACTCTACATGGTAAAGTGTTGCCAATCGGTGGTTTGAGAGAGAAGACCATGGCAGGATATAAGTCAGGCATCAAGACGATTATCATACCGAAAGCCAACGAACCCGACTTAGAAGATGTCGATGAGACGGTAAAGAACTCTGTAGATTTCGTATTGGCTGAAAATCTCGATGATGTGTTGACTAATGCTCTAGTTTTTGAACATCAAGACTGTGAAATATTAAACTAACGTCGGTTTGACGATTCAAAACGTTATAAGAAAGAGGGGTTTTCGATGAATTATAACTACGCTAAGTATTTAGCATCATATGGAACGTTCAAGCAACTGCCACCTTGCGACAAGATGGAAATAGCTTTTTCAGGACGTTCCAACGTGGGAAAATCCACGCTTATCAATAAGATTTTCAACCGTAAAAACCTTGCTAGGGTATCTTCTGTGCCAGGTAAGACAGTTACTATAAACTTCTTTGAGTTGGAAAACATCCACTTTGTAGACCTCCCAGGATACGGCTACGCCAAGGTTTCCAAAAGCGAAAAGGAACGTTGGGCTGGACTTATCGAGGGCTATCTCAACTCCGATAGAGACATTAGGTTAATCATCCAATTGATAGATATGCGTCACCCACCATCAAAAGATGACCTCCACATGGTGAACTTCCTTGTGGAAAACGAACTGCCTTTTATCGTTGTGCTGACCAAAGCCGACAAGCTCAAAAAGATGGCTCGTATCGAACGTATGGAGGCTTTCAAAACTGAGATTCCTTACTACGACCAAATCGATGTAATACCTTTTTCCTCCGAAACTGGCGAGGGTGTAGAAGAGGTTCGCAAAATCATTGAAGAGATATCTTTGGATATTGATTAGAAACTATAAACAAAAAAGGTATCCTAACATGGATACCTTTTATTTGTATAAGTATTAACCTTCGTAGACTTTTTTCAAAGCATCGAACTGTTGCTTTACTACCGGATACACTACTAGTGCCTTCTTCTTACCGAGTAGGCTCATACAGGCACGATAAGCTTCGTTCCTATTGCCGAAAGCCACAACTTTGCAGACGGTAGTCAAATCTTGAGTTGACCATTCCGCAAGTGTAGGTAGCTTTGAGAGCATCTCCAACATACTGGATAGCTTTTCAGCTGGTATTTCGTTTTTGAACTTCTTATCGTTCTTAGGCTTATTCCTTTCGGTTTCTAAAGTCTCCTCTATGGATTTTGTCCTAGGTCTGCCACGCTTAGGGGTTGCCTTTTCGACCTTTGGAGCTTCGGTCTTAGTTTCAACCTTTGGAGTCTCCACTTTGACCACTGGAGCAGACTTCTCTTCAGCCTTTGACTTGTTCTGCTTAGGTGTTTCCTCTTTGGATTTTTTAACGTTCTTAGCTGGTTTGGTAGTCTCTTTCTTTTGAGTTTCTTGTTTAGGTTTAACGTTTTCAATGAGTTCTTCTAAGTTTGGTGGTGTGATTTTCTTAGAAACTTCTGGTTTGGTAGTGGTCTTGTTTTGAGAAGTCTTCTTCTCGATTTTTTCCGCTACTACGCCGTTAGTGTTAGGGTCTATCTTTTCAAATAACGTGTTATTGTTGTCATTAGACTTGGTAGCCTGTGATGGCAACTTAACAGGTTCAACATAGTTTAATTTAGGAACGTTATTCTGTGACTTGTTATTGTTATTGTTGTTGTTATTATTCTTGTTCTGTTGATTGTTATTAGTACCATTGGTAGACTTTTTAACGCTCTGTTGTTGAGCATTGTTAGGCTTTCCGTTGGCGTTGCTATTGTTTTGATTTTGATTGTTTTTAGCATTCTTGTTATTAGGATTTGTATTATTATTATTGTTGGTATTGTTGTTGTTATTAACGTTTCCGTTCTTATTCTTGTTGGACTTGTTATCCTCTTTGGAGTATGGTTGTTTGTAACCACTCTGTGTTTGAGGTTTCTTGTTATCCTTAGATGTAGCACCTTGTGACTTATAGTTCTGCGTGTTACCGTTAGAACTATTTGATGAGTTCCTATTAGTGTCTCGTTTGGTAGTATTAGCACTATCCGTAGGCTTTGTGATGTTTTCCATCTGACGAGTGTTGCCACCATCTTCTTTAGAGTTTACCGTTTTGGTTCTACTCTCAACGGCAACTATGCTATTGCTATTCGATGTTGGTTTCTCCTCCTTAGATGGTCTACTATTGTCAACACTTAGGCTGTTCTCCATGGTCTTTTTAATACCGCTAGTCGGAATCTCCACTATTACCCTTTCTGCCTTGAGTTGACGGAGTTCAAGCTCACTTTCAACCGTTGGTATAGTAGGAAGACTATCTTTGATAGTCTTGGTAGGGACATTCTTTTTAGTTGTCGCATCAGTTATGGTACAGAAACGTCCAATGCTTATGTAGTTCATGCCATTCTCTTTTAAGAAGTCCTTCCAAAAGGCGATTGCTGATTCAAACCACCTATCTCCAGTGATTACATAGTAGTTCTTGTATTTCTTTTGAGCTATTAGGTAACCTAGGTAGGTTATCAACTGGAAGTCCAACGAGTTCTTGCCAGTCCTCGTACTTCTAAAGAAAGTAATGTTTGCTGAACTCTTATTCATGCTGTAGTGCATATCAAAAGTTATGCTGTTTGCATAGTCGCTGTAGAATATACAAACGTCATCAGCATTAGTTAGATGTTCAATCCCCCTTAAACCGCTAGACCTTACATTTTCAAAGTCTATCAAAAAACAATTCATAATTTTCTGTTTTCGCTACTTAGAGCTTATAAAAAGTCTGTATTTAATTTTAAACATACAACTATATGTACTAGCAAAATCCATTGTTCACATTTAAGATTAAAGAGCAACGTTCCTATAAGTTTGCAAATCTAAGTAGCAATAATCCTTTCATAAATTTTGCTACTCACAGTCACTTAAAGGCCTGTAGAGCATATGTACGTTGCAAATTCGTAAAAAATTAATAGATACCATAATTTAAGCTATCGGGTAAAAAAACTTTAGGACAAAAGCCTATATCTTATTGTAACACTTTTTTTTAACGATATTGTTAATTTTTTTTTAACAGTTCAAATATATTTATGAAAAATTCTAAAAAATCCATGAGTGAAACCTGTTTAAAGCCTCTCGTTCATAGAATATTAACATATTTTCTATAAAGTGTGCTATAATAACAGTGACAGTTAAAGAACAGATATCCAGCTGAACGCCGTGAGCAAATAACTGTTGACAAACTATCGATAAAAAGATATAATAGTATCATAGTTTTGCGGTTTTTAGTGAATGATGTATATGTCGTTCCACTATACGACAACGCCAGTTCGATGTATTATAACGCTAAT
>CAZWRW010000112.1:0-5630 GCA_964636465.1 uncultured Ruminococcus sp.
TTTTTTGAATAACTAGCGTAGGCACGTTTATTGGCGGCACCAGCGATAGTAAGCGTTGCCATGACGAAGACTATCAACACCATCATTACGGCAACGACCGTAAATAAGACCGTACCTCTCGGGTTCCGCCTTTTACGGATTGTTTTTTCCTCCTTCATAAAACAATACCACCTTTCCTAAAATAAACAGCTGATTAATCAAGTACTGGCTCAGCTAGTGGCTCTAGTACGTAGAACTTGATAGTCATACTTCCTGTAGAGTAGTTTACTGATGACGCATCAGTAGAACCTGCACCAAATGTGTAATCATCTACGACAAAGTCTGTAACTAATACGTTCTCGTCCAAAGCTTTGATGCCATCTAGTAGAGCAGTGATTCCAGCCTTTTGACCTTTAAAGCTTATATTTACTGAGTAAGCTTCAACCTCTTGTGTCTCAACTGTAGAGAGTACTGTAGATGCTTGTAACTTTTCGGCGGTAGCTTGTGCTAATTCGCCATTGATGTCTGCTGCCTCATATAGAGGATATGTAACTACATTTGGTGTGTAGTAGTAGAAGTCAATAGTCTCTGTCTCTGCTGGGTCAGCGGTTAGACTTTGGATTTCTACGTTGTTAGTAGTAAATAATTCTTGTAAGTAATTTTCTGCCTCGTAGGTTTCTCTGTGTTGTGCAAAGCCTGTTGATAATGCCTTAGCATTATCATATTCGGATTTTATGCTACTTTCGATATTTGGTATCTCATCTATAAGTCCTCTAATCCTATCTTCTTCAGCTTGAACTGTTGATAACTCAGCCTTGTTAGAAGATATCTTTTCCATAGTTGGTCTTATGAATGCAAACAAACCTACTAGGAATATTGCTATCACTATTATTACTAATAGTATAATCTTATCTCTATAAGATAATGTACTTTTCATTATTCAGCACTCTCCTCTTCAACATCATCTGTGACCACATTGTCATACTCGGAAACTACACTACTAATGTCATTCTTTAGATACATAACTAGAGTAAAGTCTATTTCCCTTTGTTCTGTACCTGGAATTACTGTAGTAGTTCCATCTGCGTTAGTTACAGTAGAACTCTCTGTAGTGTTGGTATTCAAGGTATATCCAACGTAGTCCACGTTGTAGAAAGAATCATCATTGGCAATGGCTGTCGCCAAAGCTGATGGTATGGTTTGTGCTGGAGCAGTACTACCAGTAGCTGTTACTGTTGCTGTGATGACTCCATTATCATAGGTTATGTTTGAATACTTGACACTTGCATCTACACCTGTTGCGAGTTCGTCAAGTTTGGTTAAGAGTGCATTGTCTAGTACTGGTCTTGACTTGTAAGCATCAGATGCTACTTGTGCGGCATCTTTGTAAGCCCTGACGTTTTCCAACATCTCTGTACGACTTTCGTACTTAGCTTGACCGTCGATAGCCTCCTGAGAGTTTATGTACTCATTGCACTTGTTAATCTTGCTGACGTAGGCCGCATTAGTGATTCCTAAAACTATAGATATCACTGCAACTACTGCTAGAGTACCTCCACCTACTAGACCGAGCATAAGTCCGAATTGCTTATCGGATTGTACCGCACCGGCAACCATTGCGGATGCTCCACCAAGTTCGAGAAGGTTAATCTTTTCAGTTTCCTTGTCTCTCTTGAACATTGCACCGATGGCGTTAGCATAGTTAGAAAACTCTAAGTTTTCATAGCCCGTGATTAGTGGTGGTACTGCGATTACACTAGAAGTTAATCCCATCTGTTCCATATCGTCAGCCAACTCTCTGTAACGTTCGCTGGTGTCGCCATAGAATACTATGTGATTGATAGGCTCAGAACTTCTGTTACGTTGGAACTGTAGCATACGGAAAACGTTATCGTGGATAGCATCCATGATGTAGTCTGCACCTTCGCTGTAGTCACTGTCATCTATTGAGGCAAAACGTGAGAATGATAACTGATTATCTTGGTACACGTTCATGCTTATGAAGTTCTTGTCAATCTGTACTGCCATGAAAGGCATCTTCTGTTTAAGTTTAGCATCTGCTAGTAAAACTTTAGTGATACAGTTGTTAGCTATTACTATAGATTTTAAGCTGATGTTTAAGTATTGGAATACTACCTTGTACGCATCGATGATACTATGTGGACAAGCTGTAGCAAGTACTATTACGTCATTAGAAGAGTTGTCGTCTTTGCTATCTTTGTTCTCTTTGCTTTCCTTTAGAGCGTTGTCGTTCTTTACTATGGTGTAGGATACACTATAAGTATCATCTACGACTGAAACGCTCTCTTGCATTTTGTCGGCTACTGCCTTAGCAAAGTCGGAACTCTTAGCAGTGTAAGGAACTGTAAGTTCCTTGAATATGGTGTGGTTAGAGGATATACTCAAGATAGCCTCTTTGTCAGTCATACGCTTATCTTTTAGGACACGGTTAAGCTGAGTAGCCAACATAACAGGGTCTTTCGGAATACCTCTGACGATAACTTCTTCTTCTAGGTCAAGTGTTGCTGACGCTTGTATTTTTATCTTTCCGTTAGTTTCAGTACCTTTAATGATACGCACGTTTCTATCTGTAATATCAAAGGATAACATTTAAAAAATCCACCTCTCATTAATAAAGTTTTACTATTCTGTGATACCGTCCATACCGCCATACAATGCAGGAAGTACAGATGCAACTATCAAACCTACTGCGACACCCATTATGATAATCATTACTGGTTCCATCATACTAACCAAACTAGAGATTGCTGAGTCTGCTTCTTCTTCGTAGTAGTCGGAAGACTTCTCTAGGATGTCATCCAATGCACCAGACTCTTCACCAACGTAGATTATTGAACAGAACATGGAGTCAAAGATTTCAGTTCTCTGTATAGCAGCCGAAAGAGGTTCGCCCTGTTTTACCTCATCTATTACAGTTTCAAACTTTTCAGTTATGTAACTGTTACCAAGAACGTCTGATGCTCTCTGTAAGCATTCCACCATAGGTAGACCACTTGAATATAGAGAAGATAGAGTTCTTGAAAAACGACCAGTATATATCTTAACCATCAAAGGACCGAAGTAAGGACCTTTAATAAGTAGTCTGTCCCATTTTTCTCTAAATGAAGGCATCTTTAGAAGATACATCAAACCGAATACTATAGCAGCGACCACTATCAATAGTATATACCATTTGGACTTTAAGAAGTCACTAAAAGCAAACATGGCTCTAGTCAAAGCCGGCATTGCGTCAGGGCTGGAGAACATATCTCTAAACGTAGGCATTATAAAAGTAAACATACCTATTACTATTACGATACATAGGAACATAAGTATGATAGGATAAGTCATAGCACCTTTGATTTTGTTGTTCATCTTATTTTCTTTAGCGTAGTGGTCTTGCATTCTCTGCATGATAACGTCAAGCGAACCACTCGATTCACCTGCACCCACCATACTAATCAAGAACTGTGGAAATGAACCTGCGTGCATTTCCAAAGCGGTTGAAAAAGATTCACCTTTTTGTACGTTCTCGTAGATGTCTTGCCAAATTAACTTGGCTTGTTCTTTAGGCTGTTCTTTACAGATAATCTCCAAAGTCTTAACTATAGTAAGACCAGAGGTCATCATTGCAGCCATTTGCCTACAGTCGAAGGCAAGGTCTTTAGTTGAAAATTTGTACGTCGATTTCGCCGCACCTGAAGCATCTTCCTCATGCTGAACCACGAAAAGACCCTTTTGTCGCATTTGCTCGTTGAAATCCTTTTCGCTCTCTGCTATCAGAACACCTTTTCTAACGTTTCCCGAAGCATCTTTAGCAGTATAAGAAAATTTGCTCATTTTACCACCTCCAAAATTATTTATACAGTACAGGGCATACCATCTAATGTAACCATTATAACATTTTTTTTCAAAAAATACAATTGTGTAATATGTACATTTTATTGGTTTGTTTTTATGTATATTGCCAAATATATCACAAGGGTACCGTCAAGTTGAACAGTTTTTCATAATGGGGCATTTTTAGGTGATAAAACTTGCACAAATCTAGGTATAAAGTTACAAATACGTTTTTTTAAGGATTTTTACTCTTTTATCTAACAAGTTGCAAACCTTACGATTTTATGTTATAATAACCTTATAAAGAACAGTTTTGGACTGTACATCAAAAAAATAACTTAACGTCGATTTTGAAATTAGATTTAAAATTACAAAATCCACAAATGATTTGCCTTCGGAAATTTCAAGGAACGACGTGGGCGTCGTTCCGTACACAGGATTTTCAAATCTCATAGATACATGATTTTTTTGTAGGGAACGGGCTGTGACCGTTCCTAAATTTGACGAAGTCAAATCAATGTTTGTGTTTTGTAAATGCAATAAAAATCAATCACACTGCGTGTGATTCTAAGGAACGGTCACAGCCCGTTTCCTACATGGGATTTTCAAAATCCCACAGATATGTATATTCCATCGAATTGACGTTAAGTTTAAAATATTGGAGTGTTTATATTATGGAAAACGTTCATTACTTAGATAACGCATCAACTACCAAACCCCTAGACGAAGTAGTTGAAGTAGTAACTAAGTGCATAACAGAAGACTTTGGTAACCCATCATCACTGCACCAAATGGGTCTAAATGCACAACTATATTTGGATAACGCTAGAAAATCTGTAGCTAGAGCTATAGGCACTATCCCTGAAAATATATACTTTACTTCGGGAGCTACTGAAAGTTCTAACATAGCTATACTAGGTACACCAAAAATCTATGGTAGGAAAAAAAGGCGTGTCGTAACGACTACTATAGAACACGCCTCCGTTAGAGAATGTTTCAATGAGTTGGAACGTCAAGGGTTTGAAGTCTACAGAATCTCACCAAATGCCGATGGCGAAATCACTGTAGAGGATATAGTCAACGCCGTGGATGAGAATACGTGTTTCATAAGCTGTATGCTAGTCAACAATGAGACCGGTTACATCCTCCCTATAGATAAGGCTTATAACATCATCAAGCGTAAATATCCCGATGTGATAACCCATTGCGACTGTGTACAAGCTTATTTAAAGTTGCCCATCAACATTAGGACACTCAAAGCAGATTTGATTTCTATAAGTGGGCATAAAGTTCATGCACTCAAAGGCTGTGGAGTTCTCTACGTCAACAAAGGCGTGAGAATCTCGAAACACAACCTAGGTGGCAAACAAGAGAGAGGTTTCCGTAGTGGTACAGAAGCACTTCCAAACATAGCTAGTATGGGCATCGCCACGGATATACTATACACTACCATAAAGCAACGTTTTGAATACGTCTCCCAATTGAGAGACTATCTATTAGAAAAGGTCGCTCCATTGGAGTATGTCGCTATAAACTCCCACAAGGATTCCTCACCTTATATAGTGAACCTATCCGTCAAGGGCATTAGAAGTGAAATCATGTTACACTACCTCGAAACTAGACAGGTTTATGTATCTAGTGGGTCAGCGTGTTCCAAGGGCGAACCTAGCGGAGTTTTAAAAGAGTTCAACCTCAGCAACGACCGTTTGGATTCTGCAATAAGGGTCAGTATGTGCGAAACTAACACTTTTCAAGACGTTGATGCTCTCGTGGAGGGTATCCAAGAGGGTTTTAAGAAGATATTAAAATCT
>CAZWRW010000113.1:0-5578 GCA_964636465.1 uncultured Ruminococcus sp.
TTAAAATACATGATAAAAAATTTTCGGTTTACTATTGCAATAATAACTATATTGTGCTATAATCTAATATATAACCGAAAAAGTAGTCTTTGCGTGGTTACATGGTTAAGATTACTTTTTAAAATTTTAAAAGGAGTTGAATTTTTTGAGCGTAGTAGAAATAATCTGTGGTGTAGTGTTGATAATAACTTGTATCGCTATTATCATCTTGTGCTTGATGCAAGACACTAAGTCACAAGACGGTATGACAAGTGCTATTACTGGAGGAAATAACTCCTCTTTCTATCAAAACAACACTGGTAAGACCAAAGAGGCAATCTTAGCTAGGGCTACCAAAGTGTGTGCTATCGTGTTCTTTGTTGTGACATTGTTAGCTACATTGTTGCCAAAGTTCTTAGGCTAAACTTATGATGGCTTTTAAGCCTATCGTTTTATTACCAAATTACTTGAACATTAAACTTCACATCAAATAGTGGGACGCTCTTTGAGCGTTCCGCAGAATCAAGCGGAGCTTGATTGACAAGTTATATAAGTAAAACCATAGACTTAGTAAACATATAAATCAAATATTTTTTTGATAACTCCTAAATAGGAGTTTATCTATTGGAGGTTTTTTACAATGAGCAGAGTGTATAATTTTAGTGCTGGTCCTGCAACACTACCAGAAGAAGTACTTCAAAAGGCTAGTGACCAAATGCTTGAGTACGGCAACAGCGGTCAATCCGTAATGGAAATGTCCCACCGTTCCAAGGAGTACCAAGCTATCATCGACGAAACAGAAGCTCGTCTAAGAAAGGTTATGAACATTCCTGATAACTACAAGGTATTGTTCCTACAAGGTGGAGCTTCCTCACAGTTCGCTATGATTCCTCTAAACCTTATGAACAAGACTGGTAAGGCTGACTTCGTGCTAACTGGTCAATGGGCTACTAAGGCATATCAAGAGGCTGTAAAGCTTTGTGGAGAGGAAAACTGCAACGTAGTAGCATCTTCTAAGGATAAGACTTTCTCCTACATACCTGAACTAGATAAGAGTAAGTTTAACCCAACTGCTGACTACTTCCATATTTGTCAAAACAACACTATCTATGGTACTAGATGGGCTGAACTCCCAGACACAGGCAACGTACCTCTAGTAGCTGACCTATCTTCATGCATACTTTCCGAGCCTGTAGACGTTTCTAAGTATGGCATGATTTATGCTGGTGCTCAAAAGAACATGGGTCCTGCTGGTCTAACAGTAGTCATCATTAGAGAGGACTTAATCGGCAATGCTAAGGAGGGTACTCCTACTATGTTCGATTATGCTATCCACGCTAAGAACGGTTCTATGTACAATACACCACCTACTTATGGTATCTACATCCTAGACCTAGTACTAGAATGGGTAGAGAACAAGGGCGGTCTTGAGGCTATGAAGGAAATCAACGAAAAGAAGGCTAAGCTACTTTACGATTTCCTAGACTCTTCCGAAATGTTCAAGGCTACAGTACAAGGCAAAGACCGTTCATTAATGAACGTACCTTTCGTAACTGGCAACGACGAACTAGATGCTAAGTTCGTAGCAGAGGCTAAGGCTAATGGTTTTATCAACATCAAGGGACATAGAACCGTTGGCGGTATGAGAGCATCCATCTATAATGCTATGCCAATCGAGGGTGTAGAGAAGTTGGTAGCTTTCATGGCTAAGTTCGAGGCTGAAAACAAGTAGTTTAATACATAATTATTAATGTATGGAACGTCCTGACGTTCCGCCATGCGATAGCATGGAATCACATTGAATCAATTTTAATTTAACGTCAATTCGATATCTATGCGGAACATCCCGTTGACGTTCCGCATTGAATTGGTGTTCAGTTAGATTGATGTGTATATATTACATACGATGGAGGTTTTTTTTGAGATGTACAACGTTCAAACTCTAAATAAGATTGCCAAGTGTGGCACTAGTATCTTTGATACTAACAAGTATACAGTTTCCGATAACGTAGAGAATCCTGATGCTATCCTAGTACGTTCTGCTAAGTTACACGATATGGAGTTCGGTAGTAATCTATTAGCAATCGGTCGTGCAGGTGCAGGTACTAATAACATTCCAGTAGAAAAGTGTGCTGAGTTAGGTATCTGTGTATTCAACACACCAGGAGCTAACGCTAACGCAGTTAAGGAGCTAGTAGTTGCAGGTTTACTACTATCTTCAAGAAAAGTTACAGAGGCTATCGATTGGGCAAAGGGTCTAAAGGGTACTGAAAACGTAGCTAAGCAAGTAGAGGCTGGAAAGTCACAATTTGTAGGTCCTGAGCTAAGTGGTAAGACTTTAGGTATCATTGGATTAGGAGCTATCGGTAGACTAGTAGCTAATGCAGTAGTTGGTCTAGGTATGCAAGTTGTAGGTGTAGACCCATATCTAACAGAGCAGGGCAAAGCACAATTACACGCAAGTGTCAAGGTAGTAGACTCTAGAGAAGAAGTTTACAAGGTAGCTGATTACATCACTATTCATGTACCATGCAACGATGATACTAAGGGATTTATCAATGCTGAGAGTATCGCACAAATGAAAGACGGCGTTAGAGTATTAAACTTTGCTCGTGGCGAACTAGTAAACGATGCTGATATCAAATCTGCATTAGAGAGCGGTAAGGTTGCTAAGTACGTTACTGATTTCCCTAACGAAAACACAGTAGGCGTTGAAAATATCGTAGCAATTCCACACTTAGGTGCGTCCACTCCTGAAAGTGAAGATAATTGTGCAGTTATGGCAGTAAACGAAATCATTGAGTACGTAGAAAAGGGTAACATAGTAAACAGTGTAAACCTACCAAACGCAACTCTTGATGCTGTAGGTACTAAGGTGTGTATCATCCACAAGAACATCCCTGAAATAGTAGCTAAGATTACTTCTGCATTGGGTAATGAGGGCTTAAATATCGAGAATATGGTAAACAAGTCACGTGGAGATTTTGCTTACACAATCCTAGATGTAAACGGTGACCCATCCGATGAACTAGTAGCTAAGATTCAAGCACAAGATAGTATCATTAGGGTTAGAGTTATCAAGTAGTTTCTAACAATAATAGACTTTACACGGAACGCCTATTTTTGGGTGTTCCGTTGTAGTGCTATAGAGCCAAATTTAAAGCCATTTCGATATAATTCCATGTGATTGCACGATGGCAAATCGTATTATCAAATTGGCGTTAAAGTAGATAGAAGTTATTCAAAAAGGGAGATGTACTATTATGGAAGAAGAACACAAGAAGAGTAAGATATCACTTTCAAAACCTGAAGATATACCACAGGAACAACCTAATAATGACTATAACTATGACATACCATATCAACAGAGCGGTCAACCATATGAATCACAATACCAAGGTAGTCAATACTCCCAAACGCAACAGACCACCTATCAAAACGATACCGCTAGAACTCTACCTAGATATGATATGCCTAACACTTATCAACAGACCAATTCACCAGTACCGAGGAACAATTCACCATATCAACAGAGCAACTATGCTAGGTCACAACAGAACACTCAGACTAAATTCTGTCAACGTTGTGGCAACAAGATTCCAATAGATGCAAGAGTCTGCACAAAGTGTGGTCAACAAGTTGGAGCTTTTAATTTGCAGAGTAACTCAGTGAGTACTAGGTCAAGAAGTACGGCAATATTACTATGTGTTTTAGGTTTCTTCGGTTTGGCTGGGATACATCGCTTGTATACCGGCAAGATTTGGAGCGGTCTACTATACTTTTTAACTAGTGGACTTTTTGGTATAGGCACTATCGTGGATTTGGTTAGGTTGATTCAAGGCAATTTCACCGATAACGATGGCAGAACATTAAAAGATTAAATATTAAAAAAAAACGTCAGTTGGACGTTAAAAAAATCAAAAATATGGAGAAAAGAAATTTTATGAGCGGAACTTTATACGTAGTCGGTACGCCGATAGGCAACCTCGAAGATATGACTTATAGAGCTATCAAGACCCTACAGGAGGTTGACTTTATCACGGCAGAAGACACTAGGGTTACTTTGAAACTTTTGAACAAGTTCGATATCAAGAACAAGTTGGTTAGCTATCATGACCACAGCACCCAACAGGTTACAGAGAATATTATCGACCATATAGCCAATGGTCAAAACTGTGCAATCGTCACGGATGCGGGTATGCCTTGCATTTCCGACCCTGGGGAAATTTTAGTCAGGATGTGTCACGATAGAGGAATCCCAGTCAAGGTAGTTCCGGGAGCTAGTGCGGTAGTTTCGGCGTTGGCGATTTCGGGGTTGAATACTTCACGTTTTACGTTTGAGGGTTTCCTATCAGTCACCAAAAAGCAAAGGTATGAACATCTTGCCATGCTCGTGGATGAACCTCGTACTATGGTGTTTTACGAAGCTCCACACAAGTTGAAATCCACACTTGCTGATATGCAAAAATATTTCGGTGGTGATAGGAGAATCTCATTGTGTCGTGAGATTACTAAAGTTTATGAGGAAGTTCTCCGCATGACGCTCTCACAAGCGATTGAGTACTATGAAATTAACAATCCAAAGGGCGAATTTGTGTTAGTCGTTGAGGGCAAACAGTCCGCACCTGAGGAAGAGTTGACATTTGAGGATGCTCTCGCAAAGGTTCAAGATTTGATTGACAAGGGTACACGTCCAACCGACGCTTGTAAGCAGATTGCCAAGGTTTCTAAATTCTCCAAAAGCGAACTTTACACCGCTTTGAATTGATTTTTTTAATTCAATAAATTTAAGGAACGTCGTTGGAGACGTTCCCTACAATATGATTTAATACATATACTTGTTCGGTAAAACTTTCATGGATGGTTTAGCACCTTTTTTACCTTCAATTAGGAATAGCCATGGGGCAGTTTCAGGATTTTTACTCACGAACTGTAAAGTTTTAGGCTCTATGTTGTTGGATTTCATTGCGGAAATTACATCCGCTAAGCGGTCGGGACGGTTACACATACAGAGCCTACCTCCGAACTTCAATAACATATCTGCGGATTTGCACACATCATAGATAGTACATAGAACTTCATGCCTTGCGACCATCTGGGATGTTAAGGCACTCTTGAATCCTGAGTTCACTGTAAAGTATGGCGGATTACACGTCACTAACGTAAACTTACCCATGTTTTCGCAATTCCAAAGGGTTTTGAGGTCTGCACACACTGGTATGATGTTCTCTACATGGCTTTTCTCAATGCCGAGCTTAACCTGTTCGATAGCATCCTCTTGTATATCGACAGCGTAGACGGTCTTTGGTGGATTGCTCCTACACATAGCCAACGGAATGATTCCACAACCTGTTCCGAGGTCGCAAACTAGGTCGCTAGGCTTGTAGTTAGAAAACTCGGTTAGTAGAATGGCATCCGTGCCGAAACGATGGTTTTCGCTCTTACAAACGTATATATCTTCTGAAATCTTCTCGAAACTAAAATTTTTCATAAAAATTCTCCTTAAAGTATTGACATTCGGTTAAGCCTATGATATAATGTAGTTAATGTGCCTCCATAGTTAAATGGATATAACAGCCCCCTCCTAAGGGGCAGTTGT
>CAZWRW010000114.1:0-5574 GCA_964636465.1 uncultured Ruminococcus sp.
TTACTTTATGATTATCGTCAAGTTGGTTTCCTGAGGTGTTTCCGTAGTGGTGACAGTTTCGCCGTCTTCACTGTCACCGAGTGTGTTATCTTTAGAACTCTGTTGTTCGTGTATGTAATCCCAAATGTTTGTGGTTACGTCGTGGTCTATCTGTACATCTTGGATATTTTCCGTGACTACTGATTTATTGTTACTCATTGACGTTTTACTATTGGTGCTTATCGCACAGAATATTACCACTATCGCTAGGATTAATGCTACGTATACTATACCTTTTTGCATTAGGGATTCACTCCTTATTCATTCAACCACTTGGCAACCTCAATTGCGTGGTACGTGATGATTATCTTCGCACCTGCACGTTTGAATGCTACCATGTTCTCCATTATGATTTTTTTCTCATCTATCCAGCCGTTTGCACCTGCCGATTTAACCATCGAATATTCCCCACTGACGTTATACACCGCTACAGGACACTCTACCATGTTAGATACTTCTTTAACTACGTCAAGATAGGCTAGAGCTGGTTTAACCATCACGATGTCAGCACCTTCGTCTAGGTCATCTAGAACTTCACAGAGAGCCTCTTTGCCGTTGTGGAAGTCCATTTGATAGGTTTTCCTATCGCCAAAACTAGGTGCAGAGTGTGCCGCATCTCTAAATGGTGAATAGTAACTCGATGAGTACTTAGCACTATAACTCATGATAGCCACATCTTCAAGATGGTTTTCGTCTAAGGCTTTACGGATGGCTTCAACTCTACCGTCCATCATATCGGATGGGGCTATGATATCAGCACCTGCTTGTGCTGTAGTGACAGCCATCTTGCATAGTAGTGGGAGAGTCTCATCGTTTAGAATCTTGCCATCCTTGACTAGTCCACAATGTCCATGGGAGGTGTACTCACATAGACAGACATCAGCTACTACTAAAAGTTGTGGGTACTCCTGCTTGATATACCTTATAGCTCTCTGTGTGATACCGTTTTCATCATAAGCACCTGAGCCACACTCATCCTTATGGGATGGTATTCCGAATAGTAACACCCCTAAGATTCCATTGTTGACTACCTCATCCAAGACTGGTTTCAAGTTGTCTATTGAATACTGGTATATGTTCGGCATTGAGTCTATTGGATTCTTAATATTTTCGCCATCTATTACGAACATGGGATATATTAAGTCAGTTACTTGTACACTGGTCTCACTTACTAACTTCCTGATGTTTTCGTTCTTTCTTAATCTTCTAAACCTTTTCATAAAAAAACCTCCTGTGAACGTCGTGGATGACGTTCCCTATATATCTAACATTTTATTTACTATTCCGTCTACGTTGTAGCTGTCCGCCATGTGTATGGTGTTGGGTAAACCTAAACTTTCTAGAGTGTTTTTGCAAACCTCACCTATAGCGAAAATTTCTACACTAGGCGGAAGTGTCTTATACTTGAAAAACTCCCTAACCCCTTGAGAACTTCCAAATACGATATAGTCCACGTTGGTATCAACTTTGGATAACTTCTCACTGTTACTGATGGTATCATAAAGTTTAACGTCGTGGAACTTCAATCCATGTGCTGTGAGTATCTCAGTAAGCACTGGTGAACCATTAGATGCTCTAAGTATTAAGTAGTTATCCTCTATGGTGGAACGTTTGACTATCTCGTTAGCCAACTCCATAGAGGTGAACTTTTCGGGTACTATATCCGCATAGATACCATACGTTGCGAGGGTATCTGCTGTAGAGTTGCCCACCACTGCAAACTTCTTGTTCAAGATGTTTCTAACGTCAAGATGGTTATCCTTTAAGTATCTAAAGAACGTATCTATGCCGTTGGTACTAGTGAACACTATGTGCGTATACTCCGAAAAATCTTTTGGAATGTTCTCATACTTTGGGACTATCTCCATATGGTTGACCTTGATGGCGTTACCGCCTAACTTAGATATCTTACGTTCTAACTTCGTTGTGAAACTGTCCGTCCCTGTGATGGCTATGTTCTTGCCCTGTAGAGGTTCAACTATCGTGGATTTAAAGTCTAGTTTGGCGGTCTCACCGACTACTAGTATCGATGGTGAAGTAAGTCCCTCTAACCTTGCGAGTTCAGCCACGTTTGATAGTTCACCTCTAACGAGTTTTTCGTTCGGTGTAGTACCGTTGGATATCACTGCACTAGGTGTATGTGGGTCTTTACCGTTGGATATCAACCCATCACAGATGGTTTCTAAGTTTCCTAAAGACATCAAAAATATTAGTGTGCCTTTTAAGTTTGCTAAGGTGTTTAGATTCTCTGGGAGATTTTCAACGGTATGTCCAGTGATAACGTGAAAACTCCTTGCGATACTCCTATGCGTGACTGGTATTCCTACATGGCTAGGCACGGCTATACTTGATGATATCCCTGAAATGATTTCATAAGGTATTCCATGGCTTTGCAATGCTTGAACCTCTTCACCACCACGCCCGAATACGAACGGGTCTCCACCTTTGAGCCTTGCGACAGTCTTACCATTTAAGGCTTCCTCTACAATGATTTCGTTAATCTCATCTTGAGTTTTACTATGGTGTCCGCTCTGCTTACCGACATAGATTTTCTTACAACCTTGTGGAACGTATTCCAAAAGTTTCTCGGAGATTAACCTATCATATACCACGCAATCACAGAGTTGTAAACGTCTTAAACCTTTAACCGTTATGAGTTCCCAATCTCCACAACCAGCACCTATTAAGTATACTCTTCCTTTAGTCATGTTGTGTATGCTATCCTTTCATAATATCATAAATTTCGATTTAACGTTAAACTTTAGACTTCTCTTCGACCTGTTTGTACAAGTCATCTTTGGTGTGAGCTTTGAACTGCATACGTTTTCCGTTAGGTAAAAGCACGTCTGCATAGATGGTATCTCCTATCATGTAGGAGTACACGCCACTACATTCATGACAACTTGCATCTATAATCTTCATGATGTTACGCTCTATCTCGAAACTTATCCTTGCGGATGAGTTCTCCGCTGAGGAGAGTATCCTACTGATAGGAGAGTACTTCAAACCCTCCACCGCTATGATTCCTTGACATCCTGCACAGATACAATCCTTGATACTTAAAATTTTAAAGTTGTAGTACTCTTCCGATACGTTTAGACGTTCTAAACCTGCATAGGCTAACACGATAGCATCGTATTGGTTAGCGTTGAGCTTTTCTAGTCGAGTGCCTACGTTCCCCCTGATGTCTTTAAACTCCGCATGAGGGTAAACCTTACTAAGTTGATACTTCCTCCTAATACTACCTGTACCTATCACGAATGTGTCACTTTTAGAGTATTCTATACCTTTACGTGTTACGAGTACGTCTCTATAGTCGTTGCGTTGTGGTATGTATACTATGTCCAAACTTTCGTTGAGAGTTAAAGGCATATCTTTAGCACTATGGACGGCTAAGTCTATCTTACCACTTAGTATAGCCTCCTCAAACTCCGATACAAATACACCTTTACCACCAAACGATGTTAATGGCTTGTCTAAAATTTTATCACCTTGGGTTACTATGGGTACTATCTCAAAGTTAAGCTCAGGTATCTTAGATTTTATGCTGTCTATTACTATCTGTGTCTGTTTTAAAGCCAGAGGGCTTTTTCTAGTTCCTATCTTAATGTTCATAATCTATAGGTGCGGTGATAATAGCACCCATCCTCCTCTATATTTTTTCATGTTGTCGTATTGTCATAACGTCAATGATTTGCCTTCGGCAAATTGTGAAACAGTCACAAACTGTTTCCTACAAAAGTTTATCGTCATATTCCTCCAAAGATGGCAAGAGTACACGCTCCACATCTTGACGGATTTTCTTGCTCACACTTGGACTTTTTCCACTGGTACTGATACCTATGACTATATCACCTTGCTTTACTACTGCGGGAAATATACAGTTATCTGATGCGGTACTAGTGGCACTATTACACAAGATATTCTTTGCGTTACAAGTGTTTAGAATCTGTTGATTTAGTAGTTTGTCGTCCGTGGCGGTGATTACTAAGTGTTTCCCTGATAAGTCTTCCATTTGGAACGCCCTTTCACAAGTGCTGATTCCTAAAGCTTTGATGTTTTCTAGTATGTGTGGAGCTATTACCGTCACATTTGAAGTGAACTTCAAAAGGGTGACTACCTTTCGATATGCTACATTTCCACCACCGACCACTAATACCGATTTGTCGGACAGTTCTAAGAAGATTGGAAAATAACTCACTGTACTACCTCCCTTAGATATTTTAACATATTTTTGAACGTTTGACTATCACTTTCAGACTTTATTTTGAATATTAAAGTTTCTATGCTGTGCTTTTGCAGATAGTCGTCCAAAAGGGGCATATTCGGCATAAATTCATGGATGTATATCTCTTTTAATAAAGTCTCTATCTCTTCCTCAATGATGATTTTTGCTTTTTCAACCTCTTGTAACTTTTCCAAGTTGTTCTGCTTGGATAGAATGTTAAAATAGTCTATGTTCTTTAATGTGATATTTGGTAACGTCTCAATAGAGGTATCTATATCCTGTGGGACGGCTAAATCTAAGAATAGGCGAGGTTTCTCCACAGTGATGGAGTCTTCTAACCTAGTTTTTGTTATAGTATAGTGTGGACTACTCGTCGCTGAAATGATTACATCCACGGAGTCTATGTACTCATAGCGTTGATGATAATCCACAAATGTAACGTTTGGATAATCGGTGGTATATTCAAATAGTGCGTTGTGGTTTCGGATAGTACCTATCACATCGACCCCTTTAGATATTAGGTTCTTCATGACGATAGAACCAGCCTTTCCTGTCACCCCAATGATTAAAACTTTTACGTTCGGAACGTTTAAGTTGAAAATCTCATTAGCGGTGAGTGTCCCAACGGATACCGCAGTCTTGGAAATTTTAGTTTGAGTCTTAATCTTTTTAGCACAGGATATCGCACCTTTGATGATGGTGTTCAAGGTGTATCCAGTGAACTTGTTATCCAAAGCGATTTGAAAAGCGTGTTTCAATTGGTGTAGGATTTCGTCTTCACCCAAAATCATGGAGTTTATACCACAAGCGACCTCATAGACGTGTTGAATTGCCTTGGTATCGCAGTATACACGATAGTAATCCATCAAGTTGCGGTTTTCGAGACCTTTATAGGTCGCCAAAGAATCCTGCACGGTTTCGATTGGAGCGTCGCCTGTGTAGTAGATTTCGGTTCGGTTGCAAGTCGAAAGCACCATGCACTCTTCGACGTGGGCATTTTTTAGGAAGTTACAAAATTCTATGGCTTGGGCATCACTAAAAGACAACTTCCCACGCACTTCGAGAGGTGTAATCTTATGGTTAATGCTTATGATGTTCATGTTTTTAACCTCACTTAAAAATTTTTCTATACCATTATATCATTTTTTTGTGAGTGTTTCAATAGTATTTTTTTGTATCTTTTGAACAAATTGCATAAAAATTTTTATTGAATGTTAGAAATCTTTTTGTTGACTTTTTACGCTTGTCGTGTTATAATAATCTAGTCGCCTGTGAGAAACGGCGAGTGGACAGCTTGAAACCCACAC
>CAZWRW010000115.1:0-5483 GCA_964636465.1 uncultured Ruminococcus sp.
CAAAAAGTCGCTTTACAAAGGTTTACAAATTCCCAGAATTTATGTCTTTTTCTATCTCAATGATTGAAATTTCGGGCGGATTAAATAGCCTTAACTTGCCAAGTCCACGAGAGACAATCATCTTTTTGCCGTCTAGTTCGTAGAGACCGCCGTGGTATTTTGGTAGTATTTTTCGCTCAGGTGAGAGCAATCCGACATTTAACAAAGGCACTCTAATTACGCCTCCGTGGACGTGTCCGCTTAACACGAGGTTTACGTCAAGTTGAGCGTACGTTTTGAAAAATAACGGATTATGTACTAAAAGTATATCAAATTTATCATTTGGCGTAAAAATTTGATTGACAAGTTGCTTTGCAAGTGGATTTAAAGAGCTTGGTAAGTCGCTTTGCAAGTAGAAATGCAAGTTATTATACCTGTGATTCTCATCATGATAGCATTCCATAGGCAGTGTTAAACCCCATAGATATGTATTTTCTGCGATTTGAACGCCACGGTTGTCAAGTAAGGTTGCACCACAATTTTCAAGTCGCTTGACAAGTTGCTTTAAAACATCCTTAGGCAAATCCATTTCGTGGTTGCCAAGTATAAAGTACACATCTGTGAGCTTTGATACCTCTCGAATCAAAATTTCCAATTCCTCAGTTTGTGATGGTAAAACTTGCGTTCTTGAAATTAAGTCACCTGTAAAAACTAGGATGTCGGGTTTCGCATATTTAATAAAATTTTGTAAACGTATATTTCCCTTGCCAAAAGTCCTCTTATGGAGGTCGCTAAATTGTACTATTTTGAGATTGTCTCTTCCTTGGATTTTATACCTTTTTGCGACTATTCTCTGCATATCAACGATTGCGTACACTATCAAGACCCCTAACGCTACCATCACCCAAAAAAATATTCTCATTGAAATTCCTCCTTTTTTTATTGAATAGTGTGAACAACACCTCAAGAGTAGTAAATTTTTTGGCATATTGTCATATAATTATACCATACAGAAACAAAAATTTCTATAGACAAAATTCCTCTAAAAGACTTCACTTTTTTAGAATTTCATAGTATAATATATAAAGTCGAAGTTTATTGTGAAAGGGGATATTTTGACTTTGGAACAGAAAAAGTTATTGCTCGGTATAGACGTTGGTTCTACTACCGTTAAAACTGTTATCACGGACGGTAACAAGGATATACTGTACTCTAAGTATGAGAGACACTTTTCAAAGGTTAAGGAGACTGTCATCGAGCAGTTGGACATAATTAAAGAACAGTACGGTGATTGCTTGTTCAAGGTTGCGATAACAGGTTCAGCGGGTTTAGGTCTAGCCAACGCTAGTAAGATACCTTTTGTGCAAGAGGTTCACGCCTCATTCATAGCGGTTAAAGAGAAGTACCCATCTACAGATGTAGTAATAGAACTCGGTGGTGAAGATGCCAAGATAATCTTCCTAACTGGTGGCGTAGAACAGCGTATGAACGGTTCATGTGCAGGTGGTACGGGTGCATTCATCGACCAGATGGCTACACTGTTAGGTATCACGGCAAACCAGTTGGACGAGCTTTCTTTAAAGGCTGAAAAAATCTATCCAATAGCTTCACGTTGTGGAGTATTTGCAAAGTCTGACATACAGCCACTGTTAAACCAAGGTGCTAATCGTGAGGATATCTCCGCAAGTATCTTCCAAGCTGTAGTAGACCAGACTGTATCAGGTTTGGCACAAGGTAGGAGAATCCAAGGTAATGTGTTGTTTTTAGGGGGGCCTTTATCATTTTTGAAGGGTCTACAGAAGTCTTTCGTGAACACCCTAAAGCTTGATGACCAACACGCCATATTCCCAAAGGATGCTCCAGTATTTGTGGCATATGGTAGTGCATTGTATTCCGATAGCGTGGGCGAATACCGTGAAATCTACGACATAATGTACGATTTGAAAAACTGTAAGCTTAATGATACTATCGTCACTAGTGATAAGCTTTTCAAAAATAAGGACGAATATCACGAATTTGTGGAACGTCATAAAAAGTGTGATTTAAAGTATGCAGACATCACTAAATATGAGGGTAACGCATACTTAGGCATAGATTGTGGTTCTACGACCACTAAACTAGTACTTCTCACAGAAGATGGAGACTTACTATATCAATACTACGCATCCAATAAGGGACAACCTCTAGATAAGGTAGTTGACCATCTAAAAGAGATATATTCACTAGCGAATCCAAAGTTAGTGATAAAGTCCAGTGCGGTTACTGGCTACGGTGAAGAGCTTATCAAGTCGGCATTGGGCATAGATTTCGGTATAGTTGAGACTGTAGCACACTATAAAGCGGGTTCGTTTTTCCAACCTAATGTAGATTTCATTATAGACATAGGTGGACAAGATATCAAATGTTTCAAGATTAAGAACGGAGCTATAGATAGTATCATGTTAAATGAGGCTTGTTCTTCAGGATGTGGCTCATTCATACAGACGTTTGCACAGGCTCTAGGCTATGATATTTCCGAATTTGCACGTTTAGGACTATTTGCAGAACATCCAGTAGAACTAGGTTCAAGATGTACAGTGTTCATGAACTCCAGTGTTAAACAGGCTCAAAAAGATGGTGCTACTGTAGAAGATATATCTGCAGGATTGTCTTCATCAATCATTAAGAATGCAATCTATAAAGTTATCCGTGCGAAGTCGGTAGATGAGTTAGGTAAGAACATCGTAGTACAGGGCGGAACTTTTCTAAATGATGCGGTTTTACGTTCATTTGAAAAGGAACTCGGTAGGAATGTAGTGCGTCCAGCGGTAGCCGGTTTGATGGGTGCAGTCGGATGTGCATTGTATTCCAAGGAGATGTGTAAAGATAGACCATCCACACTAATCACAGCGGAGGCTTTAAAGGATTTCAAGTACACCTCTATGGCTACGCAGTGCAGACAGTGTACTAATCAATGTAGTCTAAGCGTGGTAAAGTTCAATGATGGTAGAAGATTCATATCAGGTAACAAGTGCGAAAAGGGTGCAGGTATCAAGGTAGAGCATAAGATTCCAAACCTTTATGAATACAAGTATAACAAGATAATCTCATATGAGAACATCAAACCAGAGGGAACACCTATCGGAAGAGTAGGAATCCCAAGGGTTTTAGGTTTCTACGAACAGATACCTATGTGGCATAAGGTCTTCACTGAATTAGGTTTTGAAGTAGTCTATTCAGAAGAGAGTTCGAGGGATTTATACTATAAAGGTCAACATACTATACCATCGGATACGGTCTGTTATCCAGCCAAGTTGGCACACGGACACATCGAAAGTATACTAGATAAGGGTGTAGATTTCATATTCTATCCATGTATAAGCTATAATCTAAACGAGGGCGGAAGTGATAACCACTATAACTGTCCAGTCGTGGCGTATTATCCTGAGCTTTTAAAAGCCAATGTTGAACGTCTCAATGATAAGAACTTTTTACATCCATACATGGATTTAAGTCGACAGAAACACGTAGGCAAGGCTGTATATGGTGTATTAAAGGATAAGTATCCACAGTTGACACAGAAACAGGTTTCTAATGCTGTCAACGATGGTTATCAAGCACTTAAAGACTATCAACAGGATATCATACACAAGGGCGAAGAGATTATCAAATACGCTAGGGAGAACGGAAAGAATATCATCGTGGTAGCGGGTAGACCATATCATATAGATAAGGAAGTAAACCACGGCATTCACAAGTTGATGTCCACTCTAGATTTAGCGGTCGTAACTGAAGATTCCGTAGCACACTTAGGAAAACTTCCACAGTTGGAGGTTCTCAACCAATGGACTTACCATTCAAGGTTGTATAAGTCGGCACAGTACGTGACCACTCAACCTGATATGCAACTAGTTCAACTAGTAAGCTTCGGATGTGGTATAGATGCCATCACCACTGATGAGGTGCGTTCAATATTGGAGCGTAACGGCAAACTATACACGCAACTCAAAATTGATGAGATTAGCAATCTAGGTGCTGTTAAGATTCGTTTAAGAAGTCTAATCACCGCCATTGAGCAGAAAAAGAAGTTAAACAATAGATAAGTCACAGTGTACGAAAAACTCATGTAGGGAACGGGCTGTGACCGTTCCTTATAATCACACGCAGTGTGATTGATTTATATAAACATTGAATTTAAAGAAAGGGGATGTGTTGCCATGGTAGAATATCCAGTGTTTACCGAGGAGATGAAAAGTACACATACCATACTAATCCCTGATATGTTACCGATACACTTCACACTGTTTACGAAAGTTTTCGGGAGCTACGGTTACAATATGGAACTGTTGACTACCTCCACTAGAACGGTCATAGATGAGGGTTTAAAGAACGTCCACAATGACACCTGTTACCCTGCATTGTTGGTAATAGGTCAGTTTATGGAGGCTTTAAAGAGTGGTCGTTATGACGTGGATAAGGTCGCTTTAATGATTACTCAAACCGGTGGAGGTTGTAGAGCCTCAAACTACATACATCTGCTTAGGAAGACTTTAAAGAATACTTTTCCACAAGTGCCAGTGATATCCTTAAACTTCAGCGGTTTGGATAAGGGCAGTGCATTCCAGATTACCGCCCCTATGTTGTTAAGATTGTTGTATGCCATCCTGTATGGCGACATGATTATGACTATCTATAACCAGTGTAAACCTTATGAACTACATCAAGGTGATTCGGATAACGTCCGTTCGGAGCTTTTAAAGACTATCAGTGAATATTTCACCAATGGCAACGAGTACACCAAGACTAAACAGGTTTACAAGCTTATATTGGATAGTTTCGCAAAAGTTGAACGCTCCAAAGGCGTTAAGACTAAAGTAGGTATCGTTGGGGAAATATACGTTAAATATTCTCCATTGGCGAACAACCACCTTGAAGATTTCCTAATCTCAGAGGGTTGCGAACCTGTCGTGCCTACGTTGTTAGAGTTCTGTCTGTACTGTGCGATTTCCAAAGTAAACGATGGTCACCTATACAACTTCTTTAACAAGAACGTCTTTGCAATGGGCATAGGCTACAACTTGATGTTATCCAAGCATAGAGAGTTCAACAAAGCCATCGAGAGCCACGGAGTATTCACCGCCCCACACGATTTTGAACACCTCCGCACCTTAGCTGATAAGTATATAAATCAAGGTGTCAACATGGGCGAGGGATGGCTCATCACAGCCGAAATGGGTGCATTGATTGAAAGTGGTACTAATAACGTCATCTGTACCCAGCCATTTGGATGTCTACCAAACCACATAGTAGCTAAGGGTATGAGCAGAGTTATCAAAGAGGCATACCCACACGCAAACCTAGTCGCCATAGACTACGATGCTAGTGCTACCAGTGTCAATCAAGAGAATAGAATCAAACTGATGTTGGCTAACGCTCAAATGGGGATGTAAATTTCCATTTTCCAATTTCCAATACGGTCAAAGATAAAAATCAAAAAACCCCACCATTTTTATGGTGGGGAATTT
>CAZWRW010000116.1:0-5457 GCA_964636465.1 uncultured Ruminococcus sp.
CTTCGGCAAATTTAGGAACGGTCACAGCCCGTTCCCTACACGGGATTTTCAAATTTTTATAGGATATTCCGCAATTTGTCGAATTAGCGTTATTTTATACCCATAATTTTGCGTTCTATCTTCTTCATGAACTCTGGTTGGTTTCTGTAGAACTTTAAGAGTTTATCAGGCATATTCATGCCGTTGGACTTCTGTACGTTCGATACGTTACCACCAAATGCGTTCCTCTGTGAATAGATATTGTTATATGCTCTAACTTGTGTGTTGTTGAACTCTGTGGCGTTTATCATGGTGATGGTCAACAACCTTTGAAATTCATGCTTAGGTAAAGAAAATCTACCTGACCAGTTTTTGTAGGCGGTCTCATCGGATAGCCTCTTCAAAAATGAAATGTAGGCTTTCTCTAGATACTTTTCATTGCTGTCCTCTTCGGAGAGTTTGAAAACGTCCACACTTTGAGGGTTGTCCGCTGAGAGGTGCAAGTAAGCATCCTTGGATACAGTAAAGCTATGGTTAGCTTTCTGCATATTCTCGCTAGTGATGTCAAAAATTTTTGAGTATATCTCTAAATCTTTCATATGTAGTAAACCACCTTTCTAGTATTTTTTACAAGCTCCTATAGTCCAACTCATTGGAATGCTCTTCGCACTGTCAGGGAGGTTCGACATTAAACCTTGTCCCACTGGCATGATATAGAACACCTTGAAACCATTCTTTTCGAGTTCTTCTACTATGCTTTCCTTAGTCCAAAATACATCATAGATGTTGTACTTTTCCCAACCGCTGATATCTTTAAGTTGAAGTTCAAACTTTAAGTTAGGCACATCCATTATGAATAGTCCGCTGTCGGTTAAGTGTGAGAGTATCTTCTTATAGAGAAGTTTTCTAGTAGCGTACTCAAAGTGACGGATGTATCTAAAGCAAGTTATCACATTGTAACGACCCTCCACATCTTCGGATATGATGTCACAAAGTTGTGTAGTAGGCTTGTTTTCGAGGTCTTTAAACCTATCGTCCACGATGTTCAACATAGCTTGACTACTATCTATAGAAGTTGTATTACCATACTTTATGCACTCCTGTGAGATTCTTCCGTCACCACAAGCGATGTCTAAAATCTTCATGTTTGGATAGTTTTGATACCTATCCTCAATCATGAGTTCTAAGTTTTGACGTTCTATATAATCGAAACATTTCAAAGCCTTGCTGGTGAATCTAGTTTCGGTGTACTTGTCGGCTACCTGTTGCTGTTGATAGTACTCCTTCATCTTTTGATGTCCCTTGACTAAGTATTTACCTACAGTCTTTAAACGTCTATCCCATTCATAGAGGGTAACAGGTTTCGCTGGGATGTTCTCCTCGGCAAACTTTTCAATGATATCCACTAAGTTAGAGTTGTCAATCTTTTCGTCTAGACGTTTTCTGTTAGTGGTTGAAATGTACACTTCATACTGGTTTAGAAGTCTATCCACAGCTTGGGAAAGCTCTTCACAAGTAGGTGCGACTACCTCGCCCATACCACAATACTTGACCACTTCACTTATACCTGATATATCTGTACATAGGACTGGTATACCATTCTGCATAGCCTCCACACCTGACAATGAACAAGCATGATTACAGTCGGTGGTCTTGTATGGCACGATTACACAGTCTATCTCAGAATAGAAAGTTTTCATATCGTATGAGCCTTTGTGGATGGTACAGTTCTTAGCGATGGTTAGCTCTTCTGGAACTTTTGCGGTATCATAACGCCATAGAACCTCAAACTTGACGTTTGGCTTAGCTTGTACCAACTCACACAGTAACTTGACCCCTCTATGTTCGGATTGGTTCTCTCCCATAGGTGAAGATGCAAATCCAATGGTGAAATCTTCTTTAGAGAACGCTCTGCTACGTGGATAGGTCTTACCTTTGCTAATCAATGGGTATGATATCTCCGGCTCATGGAAACCGTTGTTTACTAGTACATCGTAGGCGTTTTTGGATTGCACTAAGTACTTATGTATACCAAAATCATTTAGATGTGTGAGTTCGTCTATGGTGCTTTGGCTGACGTTCAACAATGGATTCTGTCCGCTAAGCTTAAAGATGGCTTTGTTAAGTATCATGGAACAGTTATCCGATTTTATGATACTCATAGTACTTTCACAGAATACCGTCAACACCGGATTGATGGCTTTTAAATATTCACCTGCACCCTTTTCAGGTATACAGAAGATATCTTCAACAAATACTGGATGCTCTAGTGAAGATTCTAAAGTTACAAACTTTATGTTGTATATACTGGACTTCTTTAAAGTTCTGTATAGGTCAAAAGCTTCATTTCTAACGGCTTCTATGCCCTGACTCGCTAGGAAACCTTTACATACTACAGCTATGATACTCTTAGTATTTGCGATGGCTAAACTCTTTAACTGTTTCTTTAGAGTATCTTTGTAATTCTTACCGAAAGTTTCTAAGTCTACCTTATCTTCGGGTTGCGTGATGATGTCACTAGTTAGGTCTAGATACTGTAGTTCGCTAATCTCACGACACTCAGAAAATGAGGCTCTCTTACGTTTGGATGGGTTCACCTGTCGGATGTAGTTATCGATATACCTGTTGCTCTCACGTTGTGTATTTTCGATAGTACTTAGACAAGTATCCACTATGACTATGTCATTCTGTTTAAGTTTGTTAATCTTAGACTGTAGGTCATCGTTTTGCTGTTGCACCTCCGAAAGCCTAGATTCTAGATTTTGAAGTTTTTGATTTAACTCATCTATGCAGTTGCTAGTATCGTCAAAACTTTTTACTACGGTCTTATTGAACTGGTTTTGGCTATCCCCGAAAGGGTTCACGTACCAGAAAGTCATCTTCCTACCAGTTCTCAAGAAAAACTTCTTTACCGGATTGCTAGTATTTAAACTACCATCCGAATAGGTTTTCTCAAGCTTGGATAGCTTATCTTTACTTTGAATATAGTCTTTTTCGCTCAAAAAAAGCACCTCCGAATTTTTATGTTTTTTATCTACTTTACGTTATATTCTCACGATGTCTAGTTAAATTTCCAAGTGTGGTCAAGTTTTGCCACACCGACTTCATCAACGGTAGAGTATACCGTGAATTGTACCGCTTTGGCTTTGTAGTCATAGGCGAACATATCCTTTGAACGGATGGCTATGTCTATCCAGTATGAGCCTTTGACTAGATTAAGTTTGTCTATCTCACATAGGATTTCACCTTGTTCATTGAGTGTTATGTTCTCGATACGTTCTCGCATGGTGTTAGTGCCGTAGCACGTAAACTTATCGTTACGGAAGAACAATAGACCTATCAATACGCCATTCAATTTGGATGGGTCGGCTTTGTAGGATATCTTTAAAGTGACCTTTTCACCTGAACGATACTTACCTGAGTTTGTACCATCTTCCCCAATGAGTTCGGCTTTAGTGATTTCAGCTATGAACTCTTTAGGTTGTGGGGCTACCTCCTGCGGTTTGGATTGCTCCGCCTGTTGTGCTTTAGGCTTATTCCCCTCGATGATATCTTTTTTAGTTGGGAGCGGTCTACGCTTTTGACCCATATATTCCATATATTTAGGATGTACCTCATTAGGTGAACCCTCCATACGAATTTTACCCTTGTCTATCCATATAGAACGGTCACAAATCTGTTCAACCTGCGAAAGTGAATGCGACACTATCACGATGGTTGTGCCTTTTGCTTTGATATCTAACATCTTTTCAAAACACTTAGCTTGAAATGATGCGTCACCTACAGCGAGTATCTCATCTATTAAGAGTACGTCGGCATCCACATTGATGGCTACCGAAAACGCTAACCTTGTATACATACCTGATGAGTACGTTCTAACGGGTGTATCTATGAAAGCCTCTAGTTCTGAAAATTCTATGATTTCGTCGATACGTCTATCTATCTCTTTTTTAGTCAATCCGAAGATTGATGCGTTCGTATAGATGTTTTCTCTACCGGTCATATCAGGATGGAAACCTGCTCCCAACTCTATCAAGCTAGAAATTCTGCCGTCTATTTTGATACTTCCACTGTCTGGATAGATTATCTTAGTCATGAGTTTCAACATGGTACTCTTACCACAGCCGTTATGTCCTACCAATCCGATGGCTTCGCCCTTTTCTACGTCGAAACTTATGTCGTTTAAGACTGCCCTCTCTTCATATCTGTTCCTATTTTGAAACAGTATCTTTTCTTTAAAAGTCTGCCCCTTATCGAAGTAGACTTTGAAACTCTTCTTAACGTTACGAACCTCTATGACTGCCATACGTTACAGCTCCTCTGCAAAATGTTTTTTCAATTTACCGAATATCAACAGTCCCAATACTAACACGATTACGCTCTCCGCTAATGATACGAGTATAATCTCTGCACTTGGTGCAGTGCCATAGTACAAGATATCTCTATATGCTACTATGATTGGTGCCATAGGATTAACTAAGTATATCTGTTGATACTTTTCAGGAATGTAGCTTATCGGATAAACTACTGGTGAGATGTACATCCAAGCCATGTTTAGTACTCCCATGATATGTTCTAAGTCTCTAAGGTAGACCGTCAACGATGAGGTTATCAAGGTCACGCCCACGACTAGTATATACTGTATCACCATGACCAACGGTAAGAATAACACCGGTATCAAGTGTAACTTCATCGGGGAGATGATGATTACTACAAATATTATGATAAACGACAACAACATATTTATGAAACTACTAGTTGCATAGGATATCGGCATAACTTCTCTAGGGAAGTATATCTTTTTGACTAGGTTAGCTTGTCCTAATATCGCCCTTGAACCCGTAGTCAATGCCGAAGAGAAGAATATCCAAGGCACGAGTGCTACGAATAGGTGCATATAGTAGTTTTCCATAGGGTTTTTCAAGATTATCTGGAATACAAAAGTGTACACCGCAAGTTGTAACAATGGGTTTATGAAAGTCCATAAGAATCCCAATACAGAACCTTTATACCTACCTTTTAAGTCTTTTTTTACCAAGGAAGATATCATGGTTCTGTAAGCATAAAGTTCTTTTAAAAGTTGCATTTTATAACCACCTATATTCTTTTATAACACGCAATTTTAACACCAATTTGATATAATTCCATGCTATCGCATGACGGAACGTCGTTGGTAACGTCCCCTACAAAAACATATCTGTAGGATTTTGAAACCTTGTGTAGGGAACGGGCTGTGACCGTTCCGCAAATTTGCCGAAGGCAAATCAATGTTTGTGTTTTGTAAATTTAATAAACAATCAATCACACTGCGTGTGATTCTGTGGAACGTCGTGGGCGATGTTCCGTACAATGGGATAAACAATTTTATCAAAACACATAACCATGTTGATTTGTGTGTACGGAACGACGCCCACGTCGTTCCTCAAATTTGCCGAAGGCAAATCAATGTTTGTGTTCTGTGAATTTAATGAACAATCA
>CAZWRW010000117.1:0-5390 GCA_964636465.1 uncultured Ruminococcus sp.
AAAATCACCTCTTTGAGCATATTTTAATACATTTAAAAACATTCGTCAATATTTTTAGTTACTTAAGGTTTGCTCCTTACTCATGTATATAGCAAAACCGCTTGAAATAAAACCATCTTGATGTGTAACAACGTGGTTCAACAAACCTCACAGATATGCGATTTTTTTGTAGGGAATGCCCCTTCAAGAGTCTTGCCATATTAACGGACTATATACGACTATTATGTTTAAACTTTAGCTGTCTTCCAATAATGATGATTAGAATTGATAAGCATATATCAAAGTATATTTACGAATGAATGTCTAACAAATGTCAAATTAACATTGATATTTCTTCTTATTATTATACTACGAAATATACCTTAATGCAACCCTTATTTAAATATTTTGCAAAAAAACATCATAAAGGTATATTTTAAATCGCTTTATGCTATTTACTATTTACTTGATTATATGTTACAATTTTAATAGAAAAAGATGTTTAATACTAATAAATTATATGAAAATTTCACATGAAAATGAAAAGTGATTAGTGTTAAAACGTGTTGTTGGCAAATACTCAGAAAGGAAAAAGTTACCGAGTAATATCTATCAATGTAAGGCAATTTATTCCGAAAGGTATACCACTTTGCTATATGATGATACTACTTATATCCTGCCAATAATGTGGATTACTTGTCAAAATTTTATACAAATTTCGACAAATTCTCCGAAAGAGTAACTAAGGTGTTTTTTTATGATTAAGAAAAAATCGATATTGAGTGTGTTGTTGTGCGGTCTGTTGGTTCCAGCTATGTTTACTGGTTGTACTTCTAAAGATGAACAGGATGGAAAGGTAGTAGTAGAGCTAGTACAGTACAAACCAGAAGCTGTATCAGCCTTTGAAGAGATGGCAGAAAGGTTCAACTCAACCCATGATGACATATACCTGAAAGTTTCCTCACCTAATGAGGCTATGACCATCCTAAAGACTAGGTTCGTACGTGAGGACTATCCAGACATTATCGGTATAGGCGGAGACATGAACTACTCAAACTTCTTAGATGCTGACTTGTTTATGGATATCTCCGATTGGGAGGGAATATCCACAGTTAAACAGGCTTACCTCGACATGGACGAAGAGTTAGAGTTAATCCCAAAAGACGGCACATACGCTTTGCCTTATGTGGCTAACTGTGCGGGTATCCTTTACAACAAGGAAATGTTCGAGGAATACGGTTGGGAGATTCCTACTACTTGGGAAGAGTTCACTACACTATGTGAGACTATCCAAAGTCAAGGTATAACTCCACTATACTTAGGTTTCAAAGATACTTGGACTTGTATGGCTCCTTGGAACGCTCTAGCAGTAAGCTTGACACCATCCGATACTTGTAACCAAGTAAACTTAGGCAACACAACGTTCTCGGAAGCCTATGTTGAAACCTCCGAAAAGATTAAGGCTCTCTTACAGTACGCTGAGCCTAACCCTTACGCATACAGCTATAATGATGCTTGTACAGCGTTCGCTCGTGGACAGTCTGCGATGTATCCTATCGGTAGTTACGCAGTGCCACAGATTCAATCTGTAAACCCTGACATCCAAATAGATTCTTTTGTATTCCCTGCCAACAGCGATGCAGAGGATAACGTATTAAACTCCGGTATAGACCTACAGTTCTGCGTAATGAAAGAAAAAGAAGATAAAAAAGATGAGATTTATGAGGTTTTAAGTTTCCTATACGAAGATGAAACCATACAAATCTATCTAGATGACCAAAACGCTATACCTTGTAAAGAGGGCGACTTCACACTACCTTCAATGCTAGACGGTATGGCTGAATACATCGAAGAGGGTAAGATGGTAGACTTCCAAGACCACCACTACCCAAGTGAAATGAGTGTCGATGCTATGGTTCAAACTTATCTAATGGATGACAGTAGCGACGCATTAGAAACTTTCCTAACCAAGTTCGATACCGATTGGGTTCGTTACAATCGTGACTTGATTACCAAAGTTAAAAAGTACAATGAGAGTGAGGGGGCTTAACGATGAAAAATTCAAAAAAGATGTCTCACAAGACTAAAACGTATCTGTGTATGACCATACCAGTGTTATTGTTGTTCTTCTTGTTCAACACGCTACCACTGTTGACTGGTGCTTTCTACAGCTTGACTAACTACAGAGGTTACGGCACATACGACTTCGTGGGCTTTAGAAACTATATAGACCTCTTTCAAGATAGCAGAGTAGGTAACTCATACTTGTTCACATTTAAGTATGCTATTGCAGGAACTATCTTGATAAACGTATTAAGTTTAATCTTAGCGTTAGGTCTAAATAGTAAGATTAGATGTAAGAGTTTCCTACGTGGTGCATACTTCCTACCTAACATCTTAGGTGGATTGATAGTAGGTTATATCTTCAGTTTCATATTCACCTATATAGTACCAGCAATAGGTGAAGCTTTAAACATCGGATTTTTAAAGAACAGTATACTAGCAAGTTCCAAGTACGCTTGGATAGGCGTGTTAATCGTTGGAGTTTGGCAAGCCGTAGCTATGAACACTATCATATACATTTCAGGTTTGCAGACCGTTCCGGGTGACATCTACGAGGCTGGTATGATAGATGGTGCTACTCCATGGCAAGCCTTTTGGAAGTTGACTTTCCCTATGTTGATGCCTTTCGTATCCATAAACCTAGTACTAAGTACTAAGAATATGTTGATGGTATTCGACCAAATCGTATCCTTAACGAGTGGTGGCCCTGCACAAAGTACAGAGTCTATCTCCTACTTGATATACCAAAACGGTATGAACGGTGGACAGTTCGGTTTCCAAAGTGCGAATGCGGTAGTATTCTTCGTAGTAATCGTTGCTATATCCATATTCCAAATGGTTATGACTAACAAGAAGGAGGAGCAACTATAATGAAAACTAAGAAAAGTATCTTACTAACAGTACTGTTATTCATAGGTTGCATTACGGTATTTTTCCCACTGTATATGGCTATAATCATAGCTTTCAAGCAACCATCAGAAATGACCAACGACGTAAAGGGTGCGTTATCGTTCCCAAGCCACTGGAGTTTAAGCAACTTCGCTGAGGCGATGGAAGTTACAAACTTCTGGCACTCATTAGCAAACAGTGTAATCATCACATTAGTGACTATTGTGTTAGCAATATTAATCCATTCCATGACAGGTTATGCAATCGGTAGAAACATGGGCAGAAGTAAACCTTTTAGATTCATGTACTTCTACGTAGTAAGCGGTATGTTCGTACCGTTCTCCATCTTGATGATGCCTCTAGTAAAACAGACCGCAAACATGGGATTATCCAACAAGTTAGGCGTAATACTCTTATACTTAGTGTTCTATATGCCTATGAACGTAATGCTATATAGTGGCTACCTAAAGAACATTCCACTATCCATGGAAGAGGCAGCCGAAATAGATGGTGCATCCACTTGGAAAACTTACTGGACTGTAATATTCCCAATGATGAAACCTATGCACGCAACAGTAGCAATCCTAACAGCGTTAGGCACTTGGAACGACGTTATGACACCTCTAGTAATCTTAGAGGATACAGAAGATACTACGCTACCATTGGCACAGTTGAACTTCCAAACTCAATTTGGAGCTAACTACAACTTAGCATTTGCATCGTACTTGTTAGCGTTGATACCTCTGTTAATATTCTACGTAATCTGTCAAAAGCAGATTATCGGTGGAGTTGCAAATGGTGCAGTCAAGGGTTAGTAACATAACGTATAAATATCTTGCAGGGAACGCCCCATGGGCGTTCCACCATGCAACAGCATGAGATTATATCGAGTTTAGTAAATTAGGAGGAAACTTGCATCATGAAACTTAATAACAAGATTATGCTTATAACCTATGCGGATAGCTTAGGTAGCAACCTCAAGGACTTACACACCGTACTGAACAAGTACTACAGTAAGGCTATAGGCGGAGTACACATACTACCGTTCTTTCCATCATCAGCGGATAGGGGTTTTGCTCCTATGTGCTACGACAAGGTAGACCCTCAGTTCGGAACGTTTGAGGACGTTGAAAACATCGGTAAAGACTACTACCTAATGTTCGACTTCATGGTGAACCATATTTCAGGAAGTTCCGAATACTACAAGGATTTCCTAAAGAATAAAGAGCAGTCACCATACTATGACTTTTTTATCAAGTACAGTGAGTTTTGGGGCGGTAAAGAACCTACTCAAGAACAGATAGACCTAATCTATAAAAGAAAACCTAGAGCGCCTTATGTAGAGGCAACTTTCGCTGATGGCTCTACTGAAAAGGTTTGGTGTACTTTCTGTGAAGAACAGATAGACCTAGACATCACTAAGGAGACTACTAAGAAGTTTATCAAGGATACTTTGACTAGTATGTGTAAACATGGTGCATCCATCATAAGGCTTGACGCTTTCGCCTACGCCGTAAAGAAACCTGATACTAACTGTTTCTTCGTAGAGCCTGACATTTGGGAACTCCTCTACGATATAGAAAACACCGTAAAGGTTGAAGGTGCTGAAATCCTTCCAGAGATACACGAACACTACACCATCCCTATGAAGATTTCTCAAAAAGGTTTTTGGGTGTATGACTTCGCACTACCTGCACTAGTGCTACACGCTCTATACAATCACAAGGGCGAATACTTAAAACGTTGGCTCGAAATGTGTCCTATGAAACAGTTCACTACACTAGATACTCATGATGGTATAGGTATCGTGGACGTTAAAGACCTAATCCCTGATGAGGAGATAGAACTCACTAAGGAACAGATGTACAAGCAAGGTGCTAACGTCAAGAAGATTTACAGCTCCGAGGCGTACAACAATTTGGATATCTACCAAGTGAACACCACATACTATTCCGCTTTGGGCAACGATGACAAAGCTTATCTACTTGCTAGAGCGATACAGTTCTTTGCACCAGGTATACCACAAGTCTACTATGTAGGCTTACTCGCCGGTGTGAACGACATAGAACTTATGGAACGCACTAAGAACGGCAGAGACATCAACAGACACTATTACACTTTGGAAGAGATTGAGGCTGAACAACAACGTCCGCTCATTCAAAAGCTAAACGAGTTGATGGAACTACGTAACAGTAACCCTGCATTCAACTTAGACGGTACTATCGAGGTACAGTGTCAAGGTGATAACATCACCATAACTAGAGCATACAAGGACGACAGCTTGACCTTGGATGCAAACTTGACCACCTACGAATTTACCATAAGATAACTATAAACCTCAATGTTCATACAACTTGAATCATACCGTGCGACAGCATGGAAATTATGTATATTATATCAAATTATCATTGTGGAAGATGGTATAGATTCAAGTTGTTGAGCATTGCACACGTTACGAA
>CAZWRW010000118.1:0-5380 GCA_964636465.1 uncultured Ruminococcus sp.
CACAGCCCGTTCCCTACATAGGATTTAAAAAACTTCACCAATACGTGATTTTTTCATAGGGAACGCCGTCAACGGCGTTCCGTCATTCGATATCACGGAATTATTGGAATTATTGAGGAAGAACTTTTTTTTCTCATTTTCACAGAAAAAACATAATACTATGCTACAATATAACTAAGTATAAACTTATAAGTTGAGGTGTTTAATTATGATAGAATTGTACAACGTATCAGCTTCATACCAAAAGGGTGTAGACGTATTAAAAGATATTTCACTATGTATAAACGATGGAGACTTTGCTTTCGTAGTAGGTTCTTCAGGAGCAGGTAAGAGTACACTAATCAAACTATTGTTAAAAGAAATTGATGCGGATGAGGGAACTATAATTGTAAATGACTATAACCTCTCACATTTGACACCAAAAAAAGTGCCGAAGTTTCGTAGAACTATAGGAGTAGTCTTTCAAGATTTTAGGTTAATCCCAAACATGACAGTATACGATAATGTGGCTTTCGTGTTGAGGGTCACCAACAGACCGATAAAGTATATAAAACAGAGAGTTCCATATGTGCTTGAAATGGTTAGGCTCACAGATAAGGCTAACTCATACCCTACGGAACTTTCAGGAGGTGAACAGCAGAGAGTAGCAATCGCTAGAGCGTTGGCGAACAATCCAAACTTAATCATTGCTGATGAGCCTACCGGTAACGTAGACCCTGATATGTCTTTTGAAATCGTTGAAATGTTAAAAGAGATTAATCAGTGTGGCACAACTATCTTGATGGTTACCCATGAACATGATATCGTTAGATACGTAGGCGGTAGGGTAATCACCATAGAGGACGGAAACATAATATTTGACGACTACGTTGACGCTGACTATGGTGTACAGAAATCTAAGATTAACGTAAATCATAATACCATAGAATTTACTAACGCATTTGAGGTGCATTATGAACATTAGTAACTTTATCTACCTAGTAAAACAAGGTTTGATTAACATCAAGAAAAACTTCATGATGGCTTTAGCATCTATCTGTGTGATAAGCGTGTCATTGATTTTAGTTGGATTTTCTTCGTTGTTGGTGGTGAACATCAATAGATTGTTGGGTAGTATCGAGAACACCAACGAAATAGAAGTTTTCTTGAATGACGACATCACGCAGAACACCATAAAGGAACTCGGTGAAAAGATGTCAGCTATGGACAACGTTTCAGCAGTGACATTCTTTTCAAAGGAGGAGGCTCTAGAGAGTTACGTGGAAACCATGGACGGCTTTGAAGAGGTTTTCGATTCTTTAGGCAATGACAACCCCCTCCCTGATACCTATCGTGTAAAGGTTGAAGACATATCTAAACTTGACCAAACTGTAGATGAGCTTAACTCACTCAGGGGAATATACAAAGTTAAAGCCCCATACGATTTTGCAAACATACTCACACAGTTAAAGAAGACCATTTCAGTGATATCATCAGCGTTGTTTGTGGCACTGATAATAGTATGTATGGTAATCATCTATAATACGACCAAAGCCAGTGTGTTGCTCCGTAAGAAAGAGATAAACATCATGAAGTACGTGGGGGCGACGAATACGTTCATTAGAGTACCGTTCTTTATTGAGGGATTAACCACAGGTCTATGCGGTGGCGTGATAGCCATAGTTGTCACATGGTTTGGATACCAATCACTTTTAAACGTTCTCACTATGGATATGTCTCTTTGGAACGTCATAGGCGTAGGCGGATTCGTAGAATTAAAAGATATCATATTTAAGTTGGTAGCGTTCTATCTAGTTAGTGGAGCGTTTATAGGTTCATTAGGAAGTGTTGTCAGCACAAGGAGACACATTAAGGTTTAGAAATCTCATGTAGTGAACGGGTTGTGACCGTTCCGAAATTTGACGAAGTCAAATTGAATTAACGAAACCATGAAAGGAGGAAACTTAATCAAGACATGAAAATCACAAGAAAAAAGGTTCTGTTTGTGATGGCGTTGGTATCATCAATGGTGCTTTTCAATACGGTAGGAATATCCGCTACAGATGGTGACTTGTCAATCTCACAGATGGAAGACTTAAAGCAATCCAATCAAGAGGAGATAGACAAACTTCAAGAACAGATAGACGAAGCTAAACAGAAGTTACAGAACGCCGAAGACGATGAGACTTTAAAGAAAGAGTATCAACAAGCCATAAGCGATAAGATACAGTTACAACAGGAAAATATCACATATGTAGAGAATCAAATCACGGAGTTAGATACTCAAATCAATACACTTAACGAAAACATCGAGGATTTAGAGAACGAGATGGCAGACCTTCAAGTTGACATAGATTCTAATATGCAACAGTTCAAGAAACGTCTAAAAGCGATGTACATATCGGGTAATGATAGTTTTGCATCGATATTGGTGGGTTCTAACGACTTCTTTGAAGTGCTTACTAAGATGGAGTTTATATCTAGAATATCCAGCCACGACAACGCCCTAATGGAAACCCTAAAATCACAGATTAACGACTACAACAACGATATGGAAACCTTAGAATCTAGTAAACAGGAGCTAGAAACTAAAAAGACGGATTATGAATCCAAGAAACAGGAATTTTCGAGTATACTTACACAACTTTCCGAAGACTTTTCAAACACTCAAGATGAACTTGAAAAACTCAACCTTGAAAAAGAGGCTCTAAGCGGAAACATCGCAGACCTACAGAGCGACCAAAAACAACAGGAGGATGAAGAGGAACGAATCCAACAAGCCATCAAGGAGTACTATGCTCAAAGTAGTGTAGCGGAGAGTCAAAGCGTAGCTACTAGTGTTTCGGAGAGTAAGTCTGTTTCACAGAGTGTATCCAATAGTGTAAAGTCTTCAGAGAGCGTGAGCGTATCCAATAGTATATCAGCGAGTGTATCGCAAAGCGTAGCGGAGAGCGTCCAACAGAGTCGAGACCAGAGCATACTAAGTAGTTTAAAACAAGCTAGTGTGAGTGCATCGGTATATGAGAGCGTATCCAACTCCATAGAGGAGAGCAAACGGCAGACTACCACCACTAAGGTGACTACTCAAGCACCTGTGGTGACCACACAAGCTCCTGTAGTAGTGACTACTACACCAGCTCCACAAGTGGATACCTATCTAACAGGTGGAACGTTCAACTGGCCTGTTCCGAACTTCTACACCATCACGGAATACTACGACATAAGGACGTGGAACAATCAAGGAATGCACTATGGTATAGACATTTCGGGTATAGACGTAGCCGGTACTGATATAGTCGCAGCGGAATCAGGCACAGTAATCTTAGCGGTAAACGGATGTACACATAACTATCCAAAGTATTCAAGTTGTGGCTGTGGTGGCGGTTTCGGAAACTATGTCATCATTGACCACGGTGGCGGATACTGCACACTTTACGGACACTGTGAATCCTTAGATGTTTCCGTAGGGGATTATGTATCAAGAGGACAGGTAATCGCACACGTAGGCACTACGGGATATTCTACGGGTTACCATCTTCATTTTGAAGTTAGGTACAATGGCGAAAGAATTGACCCATTGCCATTCTTATCATATTAACATAAAATTTTACTACAGCATATGCGGAACGTCGTGGACGACGTTCCGTACATTTAAATAACGCCAATTGGATTGTATATGTTTTTGTGGGATGCTGTTTATAGCGTTCCGTTGAAAGAAAAGAGAGTAGTATTATGGAAGAGAGAGAAGAAAAGTTATTAACTAAGAAGAAGAATCGGAAAGCCACGCTAGTGGATGTTTTGTTGTTTTTAATGAATATCTTCGTGGGGGTAGTGCTTACGCTAGTAGTGTTGAACATCTACACCCTAAAAACTTACGGATTGGGCATGATTCCGTTGAACAGTTCCGTCAAGGGGATGGCACCACTGCTACAAGCTAAATCGATAGTAGAATCGTCGTTCTACCAAGAGACCGATAGTGATACCCTCCTAGATGGTGCTATAGATGGTTATATGTCAGCATTGGACGATAAATATTCTAGGTATGAGAATCCTGAAACCCAAGCGAAATCACAGGTACAGAACGAGGGCAAGAGCGTAGGTATAGGTGTAGTTATCAGCCTACAAGATGATGGGTACATCTACGTACAAGATGTTACAGCAGATACTCCAGCACAGAGGGCAGGAATCCAAAGTGGGGACGTTATCAAGAGTATCAACGGAAACGACGTAGCCGAATATGGTTATGAGAACAGTATACAGCTTATCAAAGATGGTGAAGCCGACACATCTGTGGATGTTGTGGTACTTCGTGGCGACCAAGAGTTGAACATCACTATAGATAGGACACTTTTGGAAGTCAGCACCGCAGACGGTAAAATGTTAGATGGAGACATCGCATATATAAGGATTACGCACTTCTATATCAACACTCCTGACCAGTTTAATGAAATCTATCAAGAGTTAATATCGCAGGGGGCAAAGGGAGTCATCTTCGACCTTAGAGACAACACAGGCGGATATACAAACTCAGTGCAAGGCTGTTTGAACGACTTAGTTCCAAAGGGGGACATCGCAGAGGCAACCTATAGGGATGGCTCTACTAGTACCATAGTTAAATCTACCAGTGATGATACTTTACAAATTCCGAGCGTGGTAATTACCAATGGTTATACAGCCAGTGCTGGTGAAATTTTCTCATCAGCTATGAGGGAGTTTTGTGGCTCAAAATTGGTAGGAGAGAACACCTACGGCAAGGGCGTAATGCAGAACACTCAACCGCTAACCAACGGCGGTGCGATAATCTTGACAGTAGCTACATACAACATCGTGGGAAATGAATGTTATCATGGTGTAGGTCTCGCCCCTGATTACGAAGTCGTATTGGATGAAAACTCCACCGAGGATACACAGTTAAACAAGTCCATAGAGGTCATTAATGAACTAATCGCAAACGCTGACACCTCCACAAGCGAATGATTTTTTGTAGGGAACGGTCTGTGACCGTTCCTAAATTTGACGAAGTCAAATCGTAATATGTGTTACGTATAGAAAAAATATTACATAAAATGTTTTTACACACCTTGACAAATCGACAATTTAATGTTATAATTATCTAAAAAGCAAAATAGTAAAAAATGAGGGGTGTACTATGAAAAGAAAAGCTATTTTATTGTTATTATCAATCTGTATGACGTGTAGTGCTTTGGTAGGTTGTGGTGATAATAGTTCAACTGAGGAAACTTCAAATGTTGAACTTACAGAATCAACTGGAGCAGATGAAGAAGATAACGTTTATAATTGTCTAAAGTTTTTGGACGAATTTTCTACGCAAGATAGATACGGAGATTACCATCACTATTTTATAGTTCAAAACATTAGTGACATTGACCTTGACTTTACT
>CAZWRW010000119.1:0-5373 GCA_964636465.1 uncultured Ruminococcus sp.
CTACACAAGAGGGTTCTAACGTAGGCGTGTGTGCTATCAAGGGCAACTTTGACGATTGTCAAAACGGTGTAAAGGCTATCTTCACAGATAACGAAGTTAAAGAAAAGCTATCCAATGGTGGATATATGTTCTCTAGTGCGAACTCCATCAACTGGGGCAGATTAGTACCACAGATAGTTTACTATATATCATCATATGCTACACTAGTAGCCGACAAGCAGATTGACCTCGGTGAAAAGGTAAACATAGTAGTCCCAACTGGAAACTTTGGTAACATCCTAGCTGGTTACTACGCTAAGAAGATGGGCGTTCCAATAGATAAGTTAATCTGTGCATCCAATGTGAACAAGGTACTAACAGACTTTATCAACACTGGTATCTACGATAGAAACAGAGAGTTCTATGCTACTTGCTCACCATCTATGGATATCCTAATCTCTAGCAACTTGGAAAGGTTACTATACTTAGTCACTGGTGAAGATGACGCTCTAATTCGTGACTGGTTCGGACAACTAGCTACTAACGGCAAGTACGAAGTAAACGACACAGTCAAGGCAGTTCTAAAGGATGAGTTCTACGGCGGTTACTGCGACGATGCAGACACTAAGAAGACTATCAAGGAAATCTATGACAAGTACGGCTACACTTGTGATACTCATACAGCAGTAGCAGTCAAGGTTTACGAAGATTACAAGGCTCAAACTGGTGACGATACTAAGACTATAATAGCATCTACAGCTAGTCCATATAAGTTCAGTGCTAGTGTGCTTGAGGCTATCGATGGTGAAGTTCCTACTATGGATGAGTACGACATGGTAAACATCTTGAATGAACGTTCAAAGATGCCTGTACCAAAGTCTCTAGCAGAGCTAAAGGGTAAGGAAAGACGTTTCAACGGCTCTATCGAAAAGGAAAACATGGAGACTTTTGTCCTAGAAACCTTGGGACTTTAAACTATGAGCCTATACGTAATAAGTGATTTGCACCTATCATTGGGCGACCCATCGAAGAGTATGACAATCTTCAAAGGTTGGGACAACTACATGGATATTCTCAAAGTCAAATGGCAGAGTACCGTCTCCCCTACTGATACCGTGGTGATTCCAGGGGACATAACTTGGGGAAAACATCTAAAAGACACCTTGGAAGATTTCAAGTTTTTAAACTCCCTAAACGGATACAAAATCTTAGGTAAAGGCAACCATGACTACTTTTGGGTTACTCAAAAGAAAGTTACAGACTTCTTTAAGGCTAACGACTTAGGTACACTTCACTTATTATACAATAACTTTTACAGGTATGAAAACTATGCCATCTGTGGCACTCGTGGTTGGATTAACTTGGACGGCGAAACCATAAACAAGGTGGGACATATCACAGATAATAACAAAATCACCTTGCGAGAAGTTCAACGTTTAGAGGTTTCTATCTCATTAGCGGAGGCTGAGGGATTAACTCCTATAGTGTTTTTGCACTATCCGCCAGTGTTCGCTAATAGTTACAACTACGACATTTTGGAGGTGCTTTACAGGCACAACGTAAAAGAGTGTTACTATGGACATCTGCATGGTGAAAGACACCATCAATATGCCATAAATGGTGAACTTGACGGAATCAACTATCACTTAGTTTCAGGTGATTTTGTACAATTTCAGCCGGTAAAAGTGCTATAATTTTATTCAAAACGTAGAACAGTAGGGTTTGGTATAGAAAACTCTATCGTAATATGTTATAATAACTATTATATTCTAAGATTATTTAACGGAGGATTAAAATAATGAGTTTAAAATCATCAACTAAGACAGGTGCTAATACCTATGAACTTAACATCGAAGTTACTGGCGACGTTTTCAACAGTGCTATCGAGAAAGTTTACAACCGTGAGAAGAAAAACATCCAATTACAGGGTTTTAGAAAAGGCAAAGCTCCAAGAAAGTTGGTTGAAAAGTTCTATGGTGAGAACGTATTCTGGGAACAAGCTATCAACGATATACTAAACGCTGAAATTCCAGTAGCTGTAGATGCTGAAAAGCTTGACCTCGTAGACACTCCATCTGCTGAGGTAGTATCCGCTGACGTAAACGAGGGCGTAGTACTAAAGGTTACTTGCACTGTTAAGCCAGAAATCACTATTGAAAACTACAAGGGTATCAAGGCAAGCAAGCCATCTGATGAAGTAACTGAGGATGACCTAAACGCACAACTAGAAAGCGTTAGAAAGAGAAACGCTAGAATGATTTCTATCGATGAGAGACCAGCTGAGTTAAATGACCAAGTTATTATCGACTTTGAAGGCTTCGCTGATGGCAAGGCTTTTGAAGGTGGCAAGGCTGAAAACTTTGAACTAGGTCTAGGTTCACATCAATTTATCCCTGGTTTTGAAGAGGCTATCGTAGGTCATAGTGTTGGTGAAGAGTTTGAAATCAACGTAACTTTCCCTGAAGAGTACGGCATGGAAGAACTTGCAGGTAAACCAGCAGTATTTAAGATTAAACTTCACGAAATCAACAGCCAAGAACTTCCTGAGTTTAACGACGATTTCGTTCAAGAAATCTCCGAGTTTGACACTGTAGACGAATACAAGGCTGATGCTAAGGCTAAGTTAGAATCTAACATTAAGAACAACGCTCAAGCTGAGTTCACTAACAACGTTATGACTAAGGTTATCGAACTAGTACAAGGTGAGATTCCACAATGTATGTTCGACCAAAGAGTAAACTCCCTACTTAACGACTACGAACAGAGACTAAAATCTCAAGGTTTAACTATGGAAATGTATCTACAATACACTGGTATGGATTTAGATAGCCTAAAGGAAAGCTTCATGACTAGAGCTAAGGACGAAGTTACTCTACGTCTTGCACTAGAAAAGGTTGCTGAAATTGAAAAGCTTGAAGTTTCCGATGAAGAAGTTGAGAACTACATCAAGGAAATTGCAGATGCTAACAAGTTAAACGTTGACATGGTTAAGCAGTTCGTTCCAGTTGAAGGTATCAAGGAAGACTTAATCGTTGAAAAGGCAAGTAAGTTCATAGTTGAAAACGCTATAGCTGAAGAGCCATCCAGCGAAGAGGCTACCGTAACTGAATAGTCTACTATTTAGACTTGTTTTGAAACTTCTAATACCATGGCATACACGTTGACTTAACATCTACGTGAGTATGACAATACTTTTAGACATCTTTGTTATGTCGGGACGCTGACAACTTTGGCGTTCCGACCTTGCAAAATATGTGCCTTGGTATCGACTATGAAGTATCAAGCAAGTCTATTGAACTTTTTTTTAAAAACTTACGCCTATTTGACAATCAAATTTGCGTTAATTATTTCAATTTAGAGTGAAAGGAAGTAGTTTTTTATGAGTGCTTATATTCCTTACGTAGTTGAACAAACTAGCCGTGGAGAACGTCAATACGATATCTTTTCAAGACTTCTAAACGATAGAATAGTCATGCTATCTGACCAAGTAAACGATACTACTGCAAGTCTAGTAGTTGCACAGTTGTTATACCTCGAAAGTCAAGATAGTGAAAAAGATATTAACCTATACATCAATAGCCCAGGAGGTTCTATCACTTCGGGCATGGCTATCTACGATACTATGAACTACATCAAGTGCGACGTTTCTACCATATGTATAGGCATGGCGGCATCCATGGGTGCGTTTTTGCTATCATGTGGCACTAAAGGTAAGCGTTTTGCTCTTCCAAACAGTGAGATTATGATACATCAACCATTAATCGGTGGTGGTGGTCTATCTGGACAGTGTACAGATATCCAAATACACTCACAACACTTGCTAAGAACTAGAGAAAAGTTGAACGAAGTTCTAGCTAAGAACACGGGAAAATCTTTAGAAGAGATTCAAAGAGATACCGAAAGAGACAACTATCTCACAGCACAAGAGGCTATGGAGTATGGTCTAGTCGATAAGGTTATCACTAACAGATAAGAGTAGGAGTAGCTAATGAAAACTAAAGAACCAGTTTGTAACTTTTGTGGTAGAGCTGAAAGGAACGTCAAGAGTCTATTCACCGCCAACAACTGTAACATTTGCGATTACTGTGTTGTCTACTGCTATGATATGCTAATCGAGGCTATCGAGAGGGAGAAAGCCGAAGAGGAAAAGAGGAAGAAGAACGGAACTAACACTAATCCAAATAGTGAAATTCCACCAGAACCACAGCCAAAGGCTCACACCAAGAAGATAACTATAAAATCTGCTAACTTGAAAACTCCAAAAGAGATTAAAGCCGTATTAGATGAGTACGTAATCGGTCAAGAGTTAGCTAAGACTACGTTAGCGGTTTCTGTGTATAACCATTACAAGAGAATCCTCAGTGCTGATGACGATGACGAAGTTGAGATTCAAAAGAGTAACGTTCTGTTGATAGGTCCAACGGGTGTAGGTAAGACTTTTCTAGCTCAAACCTTAGCCAAGACCTTAGATGTACCTTTTGCTATCGCTGATGCTACTACCCTAACCGAAGCAGGTTATGTAGGTGACGACGTTGAAAATGTCCTAGTAAGGTTAATTCAAGCCGCTGGTGGCAACGTCGAAAGTGCTGAAAGAGGTATCATCTACATTGATGAGATAGACAAGATTGCTAGAAAGTCCGAGAACACTTCCATCACTCGTGACGTTAGTGGCGAGGGCGTACAACAGGCACTCTTAAAGATTATCGAGGGTACAGTAGCGAGTGTACCTCCACAAGGTGGTAGAAAACATCCTAACCAAGAATGTATCCAAATTAACACTAAGAACATATTGTTCATATGTGGCGGTGCTTTTGATGGCTTAGAAAAGACCATCCAAAAGAGAACACAAGCCTCCGGAATAGGTTTCGGTGCTGAAATAGTTAGCAAAAAAGAACTAGAGAAGAACATCTTTAGAAGAGTAACTACTCAAGATATCGTGAAGTTTGGAATAGTTCCTGAGTTGGTAGGTCGTTTACCAGTAATCACTGTGCTTGACGAGCTAGACGAAGAGGCTTTAATAAACATTTTAACCTATCCTAAGAACGCACTAATCAAGCAGTATAAGAAACTATTCGAGTATGATAACGTAGACTTTGAGGTCGAAAGAGATGCTTTAGTCGAAATCGCCAAGAAGACTCTACAACAGAAAACCGGTGCTAGAGGTCTTAGGGCAATAGTTGAGAAAATCTTAATGGATGTAATGTTCGAGATACCATCACAGAACAACGTTAAGAAGGTCACTATCACCGCAGATTGCGTTATCGGTGATGCTAAACCTCTCATCGAGTATTACGAAGTTGAAACGCCTGAACTCTTGGAGGATAAGGCATCTAGTTAATTATGATTATGACACAACGTCAATGACATTCCATACAATTACACCATGGCTTGACT
>CAZWRW010000120.1:0-5354 GCA_964636465.1 uncultured Ruminococcus sp.
CTTAACCTCATCTAATCCTGCGTGTTTCGCTAGGATTTTTTGTGTCATAGTCATACCCATAAAAAATCAAATCCTTTCATATGTATATTTTGAGATTCTATTATCACACCAATTTGATATAGTCTCATGTTGTCATATTGCGTTGTAGAACTTGTTTAACGCCGATTCGATAATACGATTTGCCTACGGCAAATTTGCGGAACGGTCACAGCCCGTTCCCTACACGAGATTTTCAAACCTCACACGTGTGCTTTTTGTAGGGAACGACGCCCACGTCGTTCCGCTATGTGACTGTCGAATTGGCGTTGTAGATGTACTAGTCGTCTATTACTATATCCATGATAGGCTCGTAGACACTAGCACCTGCAGGAACCATCGGTAATACGTTGATATCCTTGTCAATCCAACAGTCGATTAAGCATGGCTTACCACATGATAGAGCCTCTTTTAATACTGGCTCAATGTCGGATTTCTTAGTAATCCTTAGAGACTTAACTCCAAAAGATTCGCCTAACTTAACGAAGTCTGTACCCTTTTCAATCACAGTTTGAGAGAACCTCTTACCATAGAAGAGTCTTTGCCACTGCCTAACCATACCTAGAACGCTATTGTTGAATACTAGTTCAATCACTGGGATGTCGTATCTAGCTAATGTAGATAGCTCGGTTAAGTTCATATAGAACGAACCATCACCCGCAACGTTTACGACTGTCTTGTCAGGGTTGCCGACCTTAGCTCCTATAGATGCTCCTAAACCATAGCCCATAGTTCCAAAACCACCTGAAGTCGCCAAAGTTCTTGGACTCTTAAAGTTATAGTATTCAGCAGTCCACATTTGATGTTGTCCTACCTCTGTAGTTAAGATAGCGTTGCCATTAGTGAGCTTGTCCAAAGTTTCGAGAACGTCCTTAGGGAGGACAGCGTCTACATCGTCAAGTTTTGTAGGATGCATACTTAATGGATACTCTGTTTTCCATTGGTTGATAGTCTCCAACCATGCGGAGTGGTTCTGCTGTGGAAGTTTAGCGTTCAACTCTTTAAGAATGTAGGTTAAGTCACCTAATACGTAGCTATCTGTAGAGATGTTCTTGTCAATCTCCTTGGTATCGATGTCTATATGTAGAATGTTTTGACCCATCTTAAAAGTGTTGGTATTACATGATACTCTATCACTAAAACGTGAGCCTAATACTATCATCAAGTCGCAATCTTTAAGTGTTAGCGAAGATGTCTTAGTTCCGTGCATACCTAACATACCTAAATATCTAGGGTCGGTGTTGTCGAATGCACATTGACCCATCAATGATAATGAAACAGGAGCGTCTACCTTGTAAACGAACTCTTTCATGAGTTCTACGGCATCACTGGAGACTACACCGCCACCTGCATAGATATATGGCTTATTAGATGCTTTAATCATCTCGATAGCCTTTTCAATCTCGGAATCTACTGTCGAACTCTTTTGATATTCATACTGTCTAACAGGCTTGTTTTCAAACTCACAAAAGTTTGCGGATACGTCTTTAGGAATGTCTATCAAAACTGCACCTTTTCTGCCCTCATTAGCCACGTAGAAAGCTTCACGGATAGTGTCAGCTAAGTCTTCAACCTTAGTAACTTGATAGTTCTTCTTGGTTATAGGCTTAGTGATGGCTACTATGTCAGCCTCTTGGAAACTATCAAGACCTAATAAGCTAGTGCCTACGTTACCGGTTATAGCTACTAATGGAATACTATCCATATTAGCCGTAGCGATACCTGTAACTAAGTTAGTCGCACCTGGACCAGAAGTCGCAATGACTACACCAGTCTTTCCAGTAGTACGAGCGTAACCATCTGCACCGTGACAAGCGTTCTGTTCATGAGAAGTTAATACATGATTAATCTTGTCGCTATACTTATATAGTGCATCATAGATGTTCAACACTGCTCCACCTGGGTAACCGAATACAGTATCTACACCCTGTTCCAAAAGACATTCAACGAGTATGTCTGAACCGTTTAAATTTCTACTCAAAGAAAAACACCCCTTAAAAAATAATATACACAAAAATACTCCAAATTGTGGATTTATAACCGCACGATTTGGCAAAGTTCAAAATTACATAGGAACGCCATATAGACGTTCCTCATAAAGTCATATAGTTTCAAATTTACGTCAACTCGACGATTCAATTTTGCGTTGCAAAATTGCGGAACGGTCACAGCCCGTTCCCTACATAGGATTTTCAAAACCCTACAAAAAATCATCGAACTTGCGTTGAATTTAGATTAATAATCTATATTGTTGTGGTTTAGGTTACTATCGATAGTATCGTTTGCGATAATACCTGTAGGTAGGATAGACTCTACTTCTAAAGCGTTGTTATCGTACTTCATATCCATTTCAAAGATAGAAATACCTGGGTTATTATCGATATATAGCTTTATAGTTACAGTCTCGCCAACCTTAGCGTAACCGTTATCTACACGGACTGCAAACTCAGTAGCAGCACCTTGAGCCTCTGCCTTACTGCTAACATCACCTACCGTGATAGTACCGTTGATAGCTGGAATGCTTATAAGGTCAGCATTTTCATTGGAAAGGTCAGTGTAAACAATCTCGATTGGATAAGTTCCTGCCTTAGCAGTATCTAGAACCTTGAAAGTTACTTCTGCAAATGCACCTGATTCATAGATGTTCATAGCATCAACAGACATCCAGAAGAATGAAGAGTATCTGTTCTTAGCGAAATATACACTGCTATCGGCGGTAGTAGTGGTAGCTGCAGCAGCGTTTCCTGCATTGTCTTCAGTGACGGTCAAAACTGCGTTAGTTTGAGCAGAATTGCTATCAGTAGTAGCATTGCCACCTGCTACTGTGGTAGTAGCATTGTTACCATTTGCACCTGCTACTGTAGTAGTATCAGCATTAGCATTGGCATTAGCAGAGTTGTTATTGTTATTGGAGTTGTTAGAGTTTCCATTAGCTGCGGTAGTTACTGTGACTCTTTGAGTAACTACGTTACCACTATCATCAGTTACTACACTACCATCGGATTCTGTTACTGCTTCAGTTACGTAAGCGTAGCCGTTGCTATCAGTAACGATGTTGCCGTCAGCATCAGTGACGAGAGGTTGAGTAGTAGTTTCAGCACCGTCAGCGGATTCACCCTCTGCTGTGGTAGTAGTGATAACGTTGCCGTCTTCATCAGTAACCTCTATGTTGTCAGAAGTTTCATCATCAGTAGCGTTGTCGGCAACGTCAGCAGATGATGTATCTTGACTGCTATCGTCTGTGCTGTCGGTGTCGCTTGAACCACAAGCTACTCCAAGTGATAGACAACACACTAGTGATAGACACATTAACATCTTCTTTAAGTTCTTCATGTTTTAATCTCCTTTTTTTACCATTGTTAAGGTGCTTATCTTATCATGGCATAGTTACCCACAAATAAGATATTCCAATATACATTATACACACGAAAACAACTTATGTCAACAGAAAGGATGAAAATTCATCAAAATAACATAATGTGTACGCAATTCAATAGTTCAATTTTCGGAACGTCGTGGACGACGTTCCATACATAGATATAACTATTTTGTAATCATATTGTTTATAGCACTGGCTAGGGCGTGTATGGATGATACTATAATATCAGTGTTGATACCTGCACCCCAATATACCTTACCATCAGTGGATTGCACACCTACATAGGTAACCGCCTTGGACTTTGAACCTACTTGCAATGCGTGTTCTTTATAGGTTACTATAGTGTAATCGTAGTTGGTGATGGATTTTACTGCATTACTTACGGCATCCAAACGACCGTTACCAGTGGCATTGGATACCATAGTCTTTCCATCGTTTTGGAGCGTTACGGTAGCCTCGATAGTGTCACTGTCGTTGTTGCTATCTGTTAGCTGTACAAAGTGTGCCTCATTGATATCCAAAGGAGTAACCTTGTTTACATACCTATCTAGGAAGATTTCGTGAATCTCATTAGGCATGAGTTCCTTGTGTTGATGGTCGGAAACACTCTTGATAGCATATCCAAAACTCTCTCTCATCTTAGGAGGTAGGTCAAAACCGAAGTTCTGCTCCATGATGTATCCTATACCGCCTTTACCTGATTGACTATTAATTCTGATTACGTCAGCTTCATACTTCCTACCGATATCTGTAGGATTGATAGGTAGGTATGGTACAGTCCAATGGTCACACTTCTTATCTTCAAGCCATTTCATGCCCTTAGCTATGGCATCTTGATGTGAACCGCTAAACGCTGCAAATACTAACTGTCCGCTATAAGGTTGACGTTCGTATACGTGCATACGAGTAACCTTTTCATAGAGTTCTACAATCTCAGGCATATTTGAGAAGTCTAGTTCAGGTTCAACGCCTTGTGAGTACATATTCAATGCCAAAGTGATGATATCTACATTACCAGTACGCTCTCCATTACCGAACAAAGTACCCTCGATTCTATCAGCACCAGCAAGTAGACCCATCTCACTATCAGCGATAGCACAACCTCTATCATTGTGTGGGTGTAGTGATACTATCACGTTCTCACGAGAGTTTAGATGGTCACACATATATTCAACTTGGTTTGCGTATACGTGTGGCATAGAATGCGAAACCGTAACTGGCAAGTTGATGATAACCTTATCATTTTGAGTAGGTTTCCAAATGTCTATCACTGCGTTACAGATTTCTAAAGCGAAATCAGGTTCTGTACCGGTGAAACTCTCTGGAGAGTACTCAAAACGGAAGTTGCCCTCAGTCTTAGCACGATATTCATTACATAGGTTAGCTCCAAACTTGGCTATCTCGATGATTTCAGCTTTTTCTTTTTTAAATACTTGCTCCCTCTGTGCCACTGATGTTGAATTATATAAGTGTACGATAGCATTCTTACAACCCTTTAGAGCTTCAAAAGTCTTAGCGATGATGTGTTCTCTAGACTGTGTAAGTACTTGTATAGTTACATCGTCAGGGATTAGGTTGTTTTCAATCAAGGTACGGCAGAACTCGTATTCAGTCTCGGATGCGGCTGGGAAACCTATCTCTATCTCTTTGAAACCTAGCTTTACTAAGAATTTGAAAAATTCGAGTTTTTCTTCCAAACTCATAGGGACTATCAAGGCTTGATTACCGTCTCTAAGGTCTACACTGCACCATATAGGAGCTTTATCTATATAGGTTTTACTAGCCCACTTCATAGGTGGATTCTCCACAGGGAAAAACTGTCTTGTATACTTTTCTACGTTTTTCATATATACTTACCTCCAAAAATTTTGATTTTTAATATTGACGACGGAATTTTGTAGGGAACGGGCTGTGACCGTTCCTTAGAATCACACGCAGT
>CAZWRW010000121.1:0-5349 GCA_964636465.1 uncultured Ruminococcus sp.
TGCCGAATACTTAAAGATGTTAGAAAGGAAGTAAATGTATGGCTTACAAATTTTCTAGTGACCAAAACACCTTTGAATTTAGAGGTGTACGTGACTTAGTATTTGCTGAAGTTCTACTTGACAGCGATGACGATTATGTTTGTGGCACTGTATACAAGTTATCACCAGTAGCGAAAATCACTAGAAGTACTGAAAACTCCAGTGATGCACACTATTACGACAACAATCCACTAATAGTAATCACATCTACAGGTAAGGACGAATTAAGCTTAACTATAGCACCTATGGACTTGCAAACTTATGCTATGGTAACTGGACAAGTGTTCGACCCTGAAACAGGCTCACTAATTGAGGGTGAACGTGAAAGCAAGTATTTTGCTATCGGTTACATAACTAAGGGTACAGACGACAAAGAACGTTACGTTTGGAGATACAAGGGTATGTTCAACATTCCTGATGAAGAAAACAACACTGAGGACGATGGAACGGATACCACAAACACGGAACTAACTTGGACTGGTGTTTCTACTGTACATAAGTTTGCTAAGAACAATAACAAGCCTATCAAGGCTTTGGTATGCGATGAACGCTATGGTTCTGTAGACTATGATACATTCTTTGATGAAGTCAAGACTCCTGATACACTAGAGGGTAAGGGTGTTAGTGGCGTAGCTACTCCAAAGATATTCCCAACTTCAACAGCGTTCAGTGGTCAAATTAGAGTGTCTATCGTTTGTGATACACCTAACTCTAAGATATACTACACTACTGATGGCACTACACCTTCTGCAAGTTCAGGAGCTACAGAGTATACCGAGCCATTTAATATCGCAGAAACCACTACTGTCATGGCATACGCTATTGCGAACGGCTTAAAGGATAGTATCGTTACGACTAAAAAGTTTATTGCTAAGGCTTAATGAGGTAAAAAATCATGGAATTGAAGTTAAATATATACAAGAACTCTAAGGAAGTCGAAAAGACTTACATAAGCAACGAATGTGACATAATGTTCGGAACTTGTGAGAACATCATAAGCTTAATGGATTTGGACTTCTTAAACGAGGACGATAACACACAGTTGGTGGTTATGGCTACTAAAATAGTTAGAGGTTCGCTAAATGAAGTTAAGGGATTACTAAAAGAAGTCTTCCCAGAGGTTACAGACGATGAACTAAAGCGTACCAAAATCAAAGAGCTTGTGGACTTAATCATTGAAATCGTGAAGTTTACGTTTACAGGTATCGCAGATGTGGGCAAAAAAAAATTGACCCCTTAGAAAACTATGAAGTCGAACAGGATAACAAGACTATTCTTGAAAGTCTATTTGAAGTAGAAGTAGGAATTTCACAACAGTTTCCGAGTATATCGCCTCTATCGCTCAGGAAAGAAAGGGCGGTAGAGGTGTTTTTGTTCATTCGCCGATATCTAAACTATCTCAAAATGCAACCTAAGAAAAAAGACAAACCTAAAAAAGTCATGCGTCCAGCGGGTGACGATTGGTTCTAAAGGAAGTGAAACATAATGGCAAGTGAAGAAACCACCACCACGTTTAAAGTTGATATATCGCAACTAAAGGCACAGTTTCAAGAGGCACAACGCCAAATTAGGCTTGTAAATTCGGAATTTAAGAATGCTACTGCAGGTATGGACGATTGGTCTAAAACGAGTGATGGTTTATCTGCTAAGATTAAGCAGATGAATGGCGTACTAGATAACGAGAAGTCTAAACTAGAAAGCCTAAAACAACAGTATGCGTTAGTAGTTCAACAAGAGGGTGCAAACTCTAAATCCGCACAAGAGTTAGCCATTAGGATTAATAATCAAGAGGCTACTGTAAAGAACACTGAAAAGAGTTTAAAAAGCTATCAGGAACAGTTGCAGAAACTGCAGACTACTGGTGCTACTGAGTTTGTTGAGAACATAACATCAGGTATTCAAAACGTCGGAAGTTCCATAAGGGACTTTGTGAACAACGGAATTGCTAACCTTGTAGGCGGTTTACAGAACGCAGGAGAACAGGCTAGAAATTCTGCTACTGGTGGCTTTACAGTGCTAAAGGGTGTCATAACAGATTTAGCATCTAACGCTATACAAAATGTTATAGACAAACTTACAGAGTTCGGGAAGTCAGCCGTGGACACTGGTAAAGACTTTAGTACTTCAATGTCGCAAGTGTGTGCTACCATGAGCATTACCAAGGATACTGTCATAGATGGAGTAAGCCCATATGAAAAGCTTGAAGAAGTGGCTCGTGAATGTGGCTCTACAACACAGTTTAGTGCTACTGAGGCAGCGAATGCTTTAAACTATCTTGCATTAGCAGGTTACGATGTCGATAAAGCTTGTGAGGCGTTACCTCAAGTGTTGAATATCGCCGCAGCGGGTGGCATGGATTTAGCTAGTGCATCCGACATGGTTACGGATTCTATGTCGGCTCTAGGTATAGAGGCAACTAACACTAATTTAACTGAGTTTGGTGACAAACTTGCGGTAACTGCTCAAAAGTCCAACACCAGCGTGTCGGAACTAGGCGAAGCTATCCTAACGATAGGCGGTACTGCTAAAAGTTTAGCAGGTGGTACTACAGAACTTAACACGGCATTAGGTATCCTTGCTGATGCTGGTGACAAGGGTTCAGAGGGTGGTACCGCTCTAAGAAACGTAATACTTTCACTCACCGCACCTACAGACACCGCAAAAGCTAAGATAGAAGAGTTAGGTGTACAAGTATACGATGCTAATGGCAATATGCGACCCCTTAACGAAACTCTTAATGACTTCAACAAAGCCATGAGCAACATGACTGACGAAGAAAAAACCGATGTCATAAGTACTATATTCAACAAAAATGATATCAAATCCATAAATCAATTACTTTCAAACTCAGGTAAACGTTGGGATGAATTAACTGGTTACATCAACGATTGCGATGGTGCTTGTGAACAGATGGCGGACACTATGACAGACAACTTAGAGGGTGACCTTGCAAGTCTAAACAGTGCTATTGACGATGTGAAGATTGAACTATATGAACAGATGGAACCTGCTATGCGTAGCACCATCCAAAGTTTTACCGACTTAATAGGCAAGATTGACTGGCAAGGAGTATTCAACAAGGTATTTCAGTTCAAAGATAATATCGTAAATACACTTACTAAGTATGTTATTCCAACATGGGAAACTTTAAGTGCTAAAGTTTCTACTGTAGTCGAAACTATCAAGAATAAGATTCCATTAATCAAAAATAAGGTTGAAGAAATCGTTCCAGTGATAGTCCAAAAGTTCAACGAGTTCAAAGACAAGTTTACAGAAGTAAAAAACACTGTCGTTGGATTAATATCAACATACATATTGCCAATATTCAATCAACTCAAAGAAAGTGGAGCAAAAATATTTGATAGTCTAAAAGATTCTATCAAAAGCACAGATGAACCGCTAGTGGGTATATCCGACGTATTCCATAACAATATAGAACCTATTTTGAATGTAGTAAAAGATGTCGTAGTTGGATTGATTAGCGTTGTAGGAAATTTCATATCACTACTGATAGACAATAAAGAAGTAGTCATAGCTATCCTTGCAGGTATTGGTGCTGGGTTCTTAACGTGGAACGTTGCCACCATGATACAAGGAGTAATCTCTGTGATTTCAACCTTACCTGCTGTTTTGACAGTTGTGCAAGGTGCAATGGCTGGATTGAATGCTACTATTTCGGCTAATCCTATTGGAATTATTATGGCTCTAATCGTTGGAGTTATTGCGTATCTAGTTCACTTATACAACACTAGTGAAGAGTTTCGTATGCTAGTAGATACTATTTGGCAAAAACTCAAGGATTTTTGGAAAGAGTTCAAAGAGAACTGGTCAATTGGTGTAGACATGATAGTTGAATTTTTCACAAAGACCATCCCTGATGCGTGGAAAAAATTCAAAGATGATTGGGCAACTGGTATGGATATCATAGTCCAATGGATAACTGTAAAAGTTCCTCAGTTTTTCAAGGACTGTTGGCAATCCATAAAAGATACTTTTTCAAACGTGGGAAATTGGTTTGAAAATACTTTCAACAATGCTTGGCAAAATGTCAAGAACGTTTTCTCATCTTGGGGAGATTTCTTCAGTGGTCTTTGGGATAGAATTAAGAACACTTTTTCTTCGTTAGGTACTACTTTAGGCGATGCTATAGGCGGAGCAGTTAAATCGGGTATCAATGGCGTGTTAGAGTCTATAGAGAACATCATAAACAACGCAATAGGACTTATAAACGGTGCTATCGGCTTAATTAACAACATTCCAGGGGTTAGCATTGGATATATGGATAACTTGAGTTTACCACGACTTGCAAAGGGTGGTATCATTAGTAGTCCAACTATTGCACAGATTGGTGAAGATGGTCAAGAGGCAGTCGTTCCACTACAGAATAATTTGGGTTGGTTGAAGACCTTAGCAAGTCAACTAGCCGATGAACTGAACAGTGGAGTAGCTTTTAACAACTCCACAAGTAGTAACGTTACTAATAACTTCTATCAAACTAACAATAGTCCGAAGTCACTAAGTAGGTTAGAAATCTATAGGCAATCTAAGAACTTGCTAAGTTTCAAAGGGGGTTAAACTGAATGTATCACTTCAAAGTTAGGAATCCAAAGGGCGAAACTTTGGACTTTTACAACAACTATAACTATGACGTTATCAAGATAGAGGGTTTAGCTCCACCTGCAACGGCTTTGAACTTTACTTCACTAGTAAACTTAGATGGTTCTCAATACAACTCAGGACGACTCGATAACAGAAACATAGTAATCACCGTCGTTTTGCATGGCAACATTGAAAAGAACAGGATAAACTTGTACAAGTATTTCCCTATAAAAAGACAAGTTAGACTGTACTTCAAAAATGATAGTCGTGACGTTTACATAGATGGTTATATCGAGAGTTTTGAATGCGACCTATTCGAGTTAGGGCAAAAGGCTCAAATATCAGTGATATGTCCTAGTCCTTACTTTAGGTCTACAGATACCACAATTATAGAGTTTGCAAACCTAACAAACCTCTTTGAGTTTCCGTTTGCCATTGATGAAGAAGGCATTCCATTCAGTGAGTTAATCATAAGTGACACCACATACTACAACACTGGTGATATAGACATAGGTATGATTATCACGCTACAAGCTCTCGAAACTGTTACTAACCCGACTATCTACAATAGAACTACTGGTGAACAGTTCGGACTTGAGTATACCCTCTTGGAGGGTGATGTTGTAACGATTGATACTATTGCAGGTGAAAAGTCCGTTAAACTAAATCGAAAAGGTGAAGTTAGCAACATAATCAATAGCGTTCAACAAG
>CAZWRW010000122.1:0-3511 GCA_964636465.1 uncultured Ruminococcus sp.
GTAGTCGGGGCGGTAGTTGTGGACTCGGTGGTCGTTATGATGGTTGTGGTCGCCTCGGTAGGCATAGTTACGTTCACCAGCTGAACTGTTCCTCCGTTGATTCTCAACGAATCGTTATTGAACGGAGCGGTCGTTACTACGGTAGTCGTCTCAGTGACTTCCGGCTCTTCCTCGGAAATGTCCGCAACAACGTTACCTACGATGGTCGTTCCTCTACTGATAGCAACCTTGTTGTCGCCATTGTTACTCAACGCTGAAATGTCACCGTTGTATTCATTACGAATGACTAAGTATCTAGTACTGTTGCCATCGTACTCAAACTTCATACCTATGACGTTCTCTTGAGTTTCGATGTCGTCAAACTGAATCCACCAGTCGTTGTTGTATGTGGCTGTAGGATTGATAGTCTTAGAAGTTCCATCAGCATAGTAGAACGTTACTGTAACGTTGACGTTTGAAGAGTAACCTAAACCATCGTTCCAAGCCATCAATGTGATGGTGTAAGTAGGGATTGTGTTCGACTTAGCCTTGGAATTAGTCGTAGTGACGGTAGTTACAGGGGTATCTTCTACCACGTCTAAAGTGATAGTTCCGTCTTCGTTGACTTTGAAATACTGTTTCTCTTCAACGAGTTCATAGCCTTCAGGAGCGGAAGTCTCTTCAATGTAGTATACTCCAGCCTTGATGGATTTAACAGTATTTCCGTTGATGGTCTGTGCAAACACATACTTAGTATTGATAGCCATCTCTGCAAGGTTGATAACTCCATTAAGTTCGATTCCACCTGCAACTAAGTCGCCGTTTTCTGCACGAACATCGATTTTAGCACCACTTAGAGTGTCGCCTGTATCACGGTCAATCTTTTGTATGTTCACGATGATATCATTCTTGAAGTTCTTAAACGTGATAGGTTGTCCGCTCTCACTGTTAGGCAATATGGTATGACTTGAAGAATCATAGTAGTAAACTACGTCGCCTACTGTGAACTCTTGGGACATATCGTTGCCATTTAGCACGGTTTGATAGTTACCATCTGTTATGGATGTAACGTTTCCAGAGTCACTAAAGGATATTATAAACGAACTGTTGTCGTTATTTAGGTCATATGTAAATGTTCTGCTGGATATCTTAGCAGTATTAACATTATCTTCCGAGTAACTGTCAATAGTAGTTACAGAGAATCTGTCCATGTATGAGCCATCAGAACTAGTAATTTCAAAGGTTGTCATAACCTTTGTAGGGATAGTTAATCCTCTTATCACTTGAATGTTTTGAATCTCTTCAACCACAGTTAGGTTGTATGTAACATCGGATAGTTTGTAACCGTTAGGAGCTTTAACCTCCTTGATGGTGTACTCACTGCGTAAAGAATCCTCAGTAGAACCCTCTGGAATGTAGACACCGTTGCCGTTATCCACATAGAGAGTAGCTCCAGTATGGTCTACATTGGTAGGTATACTCAACCTATCGAAAGCCGTTCCACTGGATGTGATTCTATCCACTTCTTCGTCCTCATTTCTGTACATTACGATGTCAGCACCATTGAGGTAATTGCCATCACCATCATACTTGTGAACTGGTAGTGAATACTCTAAAGTTGGGCTTAACATATCCACAGTGCCTTGATAAGGTCTGTAACCGAATTCCAAACCACCTGTAAAAGACTTCGCTATTAACGCACCTGATAGATGTCCGTTACAAGTATTTTCGGAATTAGCATCAGCATTAGGAGCTAGTATAGTACCGTTTACACTAGTATCTATGTACATACTTGTGGCGTTGTTGAAGTTGTATAGTATCCTTTCGGAATTTATATTGTTGTTAGCAAATACCACGCCAAAACTTGCGATAGTCTCGCCATTGATAGTGGTATTGATAACATTTATGTCTTTGCTACCAAAATTGACATTGGTGTCATCACAGGATACCACCAAATATGCACCCTCTGGGATGTTCGTGTAGTTGATAGTCGTAATACCGTCTTTCCAATCTTCGACTTTGAAGTAGATTACTTCGTCATTTTGAGCGGATTCCATAGCGTTTAGGTTTAACACGATACCGTTCTCATCACTAGACCAAGTAACCTCGCCGTTGATGTTCTGTGTTGCTATCTTTTCGGATTGACTTCTCAACCATTCAAACTCGCTCTTAAAGTCTATGAGATTTGCACCATACATTTGAGCAAGTTCGTTGTAGTCTGTGCCATCGTGACCACATGAAGTGTTATATGCAAAACCACCATGCCACCAACCGTCCCAAGAGAAGTGGGAGTTTAGGGCAGTATTTTGAATTTGTATGTCAGGGTTTACCACGATACGCTTGTACATATCGTCTTCTATTGCGTAGTAAGCTTCACCAATAGGATTGTCATTTTCGTCAACAGCACTGCCATTTTCATCAAGATAGTTATACTTACTTAGAGTGTTTACGTTTGTGATGTTTCCTCCTACGATAAGGTGTGCAAAGTCAGTAAGACCGTAGTATCTTGCAGTCTTGTTTAGAGGTAGTTTACCTTGACTAGCATAGTCACCGTTACCAACTTGATAGTTGTATTCACCGTTAAAAGTGAGGTCACCGCCTATAGCCACACGACCTTCAGCATCTGCATCGCTTGGGGAGAAGTCTTCTTCTAGGAATACGCAGAACTGACTAGCTATACCTAGTAAGTACGTGTTTCTTGCGTTACGGATTACGTCTTCGGCATTGGTAGCATCCTCTGCCAACTTGTGTCCTGTACCGACTAGCAAAGATACTTCGGAAAGTTGACCTTTGCTATATCCGCTATTTGCTGTATGACCACCATTTAGGTTGTTGACCATAACGTCGTCAGCGGAAGCTTTGAACTTTGGAACTGCTGTTGTAGAAATCACTAATACAGCTGATAGAGCACTAAAAACTCTGTTTTTTAAAGACCTTTCAGAAATCTGTTTATTCATAAATTTTTCCTCCTATTTAGATTCTTTTTATAAAAAACACTGCTTTACTCGTTATGTCAAATTGTTTAAAGTTAAATTTAATTATAGGTAATATATTACCAGTGTGCTAATTATATCATAAAGTTTTGATAGAAATGTTAATATTTTGTGAACTTATTCTGCATATGGTGTTTATATTCATCGTTCTATTTTGAGATTAAGAACCATTTTAAACGTTTGAAAAAACGTCATATTATGGACTTTTTAAGCAAATTCGCAATGGTTTTTGGTGGTTTCAAGTTTTTACAAAATGTATAGATATGCAAGAAAATATTTATAAACTTATCACAAAATTACGAAAAGTAACACAAACGCTATGCTTGGCAAAACCATGTAATGGTATAATTATTAGTATTTTAGTAGGAATAGTCACAAAAGGAAAAAGTCCACCAAATTAGTATAGCATTCTCGGATGTTACGTACTTTGAGCAGATAACTTTATGCGATTTTGTATATGTTTCCATGCAATATTTACATACCCGAGGGCATATTGTGGGGGAAAATCCATTGAAGAACAGGTTGAACAGTTCCAGTTT
>CAZWRW010000122.1:3611-5333 GCA_964636465.1 uncultured Ruminococcus sp.
GAGGGCATATTGTGGGGGAAAATCCATTGAAGAACAGGTTGAACAGTTCCAGTTTTGATTCTCTTTTAGGGGATATAGCTCTCACACGCTGTAGAATGCGAAATTTAGGGGGTCTAAGTTTTAGGGGTATAGTTTCATGAAAAAAGCTACAAAATGCGTGTACGAGCCTGTCAGATGCCTCTCCGTGCGTCCTACGGATAAAGTTTGGATTGAGTTTAAAATTCCGTGCTTGAAAATCTCCTTTTAAGGATATGGCTCTCACACGCTGTAGAATCCAAAATTTAAGGGGGTTAAGTTTAGGGGTATAGTTTCATGAAAAAAGCTATAAAATGCGTGTACGAGCCTGTCAGACACCTCTCCGTGTGTCCTGCGGATAAAGTTTAATTTTGAACTTTGGTTTTTCGGCGGAATTATCACTTTGTTGATATTTATCTGTTTGAATTTTCGTTTGAACCTGATGAGAGCCATTTAAGTTCAAGTTCCACCTGTAAGTGAGATATCTTCATGCTTGGTAGTTGAACGATTTAGTTTTATGAAATTTTTTTAATAGCTCAAGGTTGGAGAAACTTAAGCTAGTCTAGTACACTCTCAAAGAAAATCATTTCTTATTTGGTCATACTCGTTCATGTTTAGAGAAACTCAGCTTAAAAGAAAAGACTTCCATTTTCAGACCATACCCGTTCACTTTTGAAAATCTTATGCTTGAAAGAAGAAACTTCCATTTTTGAAAACAAGCATTCAAGCATTTAGAGATTCCCAAACTTTAGGTGGAAACGTTTCCCTCGCGCGCGCGTGTGTGTGCGCGCGTATTTGCTTGTTCCTTGTTTTTTAAGGCTATGTTTTTTTCTATTTTCACAGGGATGCTTGTTTTAATATTTTCCGACCCCGGAAATGTACATAGGTACGTGCCTGGCGAGCCCGTAAGGTGTACTAAAAATAATGAAAGGTGTACTAAAAATAATTTTAAGGTGTACTAAAAATAATGAAAGGTGTACTAAAAATAATCGTAAGGTGTACTGATTTTAAGGGAAAGGTGTACTAAAAATAATTTTTTACAGTTTTTGACATGAGAAATTTCTCCTAAAAACTGGATGAAATACCAAAAAACGTAAGGTGTACCAAAAATAATTTTAAAGGTGTACCGATTTTAACGGAAAGGTGTACTGATTTTAACGGAAAGGTGTACTTGCTCAAAGCTCAAATTAGCCAAGACAGGGTCAAAAGTGTAATTCTAATTTTGAAAATGTACACTTTTAAAATTTGAATCTATGTGGGGTATTTGAAAAAATTCATGAAATGGCTACAAAAAATATTGACAATTACACTTTTGTATGTTATGATATTTTTTGAAAACGTAAGGTGTACTAAAAATAATGAAAATTAGTATATTTTAGGATAAAAATTCTCCTAAAATAAGGAATAAAATTTTGGCAATTACTAAAAATGACCTGCATTTTTGAAAGGTGTACCGGTTTTAAAAAAGGTGTACCAATTATAATTTAAGGTGTCCTAATTTTAAGGGTGTATTTATTTTAAGGTGCCCTAAAAATAAGTTTCAAGCCTATATTTTAACGAAAAAGTGCCAAAAAATTGAGAAAATTACTAAAATTTGAGGTGTTTTTTCTTTGGGTGCACTAAAAATAAATTTAAGGTGTCCTGATTCTAAGAAAGGTGTCCTGAGTTTAAGAATTACTAAAGTTTGAGGGATTTTGGGCAAAAATA
>CAZWRW010000123.1:0-5294 GCA_964636465.1 uncultured Ruminococcus sp.
GTCGTTCCGCCGAATCACACGCAGTGTGATTGATTTTTAAAGATATGATACATATTACGAAAGGGTGTTTTTATTGAAAATTCTGCACACAAGCGACTTGCACTTAGGTCGCAACATCAACAACTTTTCTCTAATCGAGAGCCAACAGGACATACTAAACCAAACTTTAGACATCATCAAAGAGCAACGAGTGGATGCGGTCATCGTGTCAGGGGACGTTTACAACCGAAGTTTGCCATCAGTGGAGGCGACAAACCTTTTCAACGACTTTCTAGAGAGTTTCGTCAAGCTAGAGATACCATTGTATATCGTTTCGGGCAACCACGACAGCGTGGATAGGTTATCATTCGGAAGTGAAATATTCAAGCATAAGAACATATACATCACACGCCCGTACGATGGGGTAATCCAAAAGGAGAGCGTGATGGATGAGTACGGCGAGGTGAACTTCTACTTGATGCCATTCGTGAACGCAATAAACGTCAAGGCGGTACACAAAGACTTGGAGGACTCCGCCGACCTCACGGAGACGTTCGAGTACATACTAAAACAAGCCAACGTAGACACCACGCAAAGGAACGTATTCGTGGGACACCAGTATGTAACAGCTACGCTCAACCAAGGGGAGGCGACCCTCGGAGGAACTCCACGTATGAGTGCGGAGGTACTGACGAAGTACTTTGACTATTCAGCATTGGGACACATCCATAAAGGGTACTGGGTGGTAGATGGCAAGGTTAGATACTGTGGTTCACCGTTGCAGTACGCCATCGACGAGAGCGAGAATGAAAACAGCGTGACCATCGTAGACATTAAAGACAAGGGGGATATCAAGTTTGAGGTAATACCACTGAAACCACTTCGTAAAGTTCGACGACTAAGGGGAAACTTTGAAGACCTCTACAACGACCCCATCGCCCCCCAAGACTACGTGGAAATCACGCTCACTGATGAGGGATACATTGAGAACGTCATGGCACGACTAAGGGAGAAGTATCCGAACATATTGCAGTTGAACTTTGAAAATAGTCGTACCAAGACCACCACGGACTTTAAGACTTCAGCAAGTAGTGTGGAGAATCGTACAACTTATGAGCTTTTCAAGGACTTTTACGACAGTATGTACCAAGTCAAACTTGAAGAAAATTCGGACTATGTCGAGATTATCAAGGATGTTTGTCACGCCATCGGCGAGGAATAAGCTTTTAAAATCCTAATAGATATTTTCAAAATCAAAAGAGGTGAACTTTTATGACTTTTCAACTTCCAAGCTACGTGGATACCGTATTAAAAACCATCCAAGCCCACGGCTTTGAGGCTTATATCGTAGGTGGATGTGTCCGTGACTTTTTGCTGGGCAGAACTCCTAACGACTTCGACATTACCACCAATGCCACTCCTTTAGAAGTCGAGGAGGCTTTTAAAGGATATCACGTTATAGAGACAGGTCTGCAACATGGAACGGTCACGGTAGTAGTGGAGGGCGTAACCGTGGAGATTACCACCTACAGAATAGATGGCTCATATTCAGATGGTCGCCATCCTGATAGTGTGCAGTACACATCCCACCTTAAAGATGACCTATCACGTCGAGACTTTACCATAAATGCCATGGCTTATAACCATCAAGATGGCATCGTGGACGAGTTCAACGGAATACACGACCTTGAACGTAAACTCATCACGTGCGTAGGCGACCCACAGCAACGTTTTTCCGAAGACGCCCTGCGTATTATGAGAGCCATTAGGTTTTCCTCACAATTGAACTTTAACATAGAACTTCAAACTGCTAAGAAGGTACACGAACTCAAAAGCACATTAGGAAAAGTCTCCGTAGAGAGGATAGCTGTAGAACTCAATAAGTTACTCATGGGCGAAACTCCGCACAGGATTCTAATGGATTACAGTGACATATTTACTACTATCATTCCAGAAGTTGAACAGTGTATCGGATTTGACCAACGTTCAAAGTATCACAAGTACGACGTTTGGGAACATATCGCCGTAGCGGTGCAGAACTCTCAAAAGGTTTTGAGTATTCGCTTAGCCATGCTTTTACACGATATCGGAAAGCCGAACGTTTTCACCTTAGATTCTAACGGTAATGGACACTTCTACAAACACGCATACGTCAGTGCGGAAATCGCTGAAACAGTCTTGAAACGTCTAAAGTATGACAATGCAACCATCAAGCGAGTAACTACGCTAGTCCGCCATCATGACGACGAATTTCACAACCTATACGATATTAAAAAGTCCATATCCACATTAGGAAAAGATGTATTCTTTGAATTAATCTCAGTGCAACAAGCCGATGCTATGGCTAAACATGAGTTTTGCTCCAAACACGTCGCCGAACTTGACGAAATCAAGCGTATAGCCGAGGAAATCCTATCCAGTGGAGAATGTCTTAACTTGAAAGACTTAGCCATCAACGGCAACGATTTGAAAACTATCGGGATAGAGGGGAAATCTATAGGTGAGACACTCAACCGCCTGTTGGATGAGGTTCTAATGGATAACCTATCAAATGAGCGTGAAACTTTACTACAATATGTGAAAAGTAAAATCGGAACGGTGTAAACATCGTCCCGATTTTTTGTTATGAAACTCCTACTGCCTGATGTATATGCCTTGTTCTTCAATCCAAGTTTCCAAATCTTCTTTAGCTTCCTCAGCCCAAGATTGTTTTTCGTCATACTGGCTGTCGTACCTAGTATGCCCTTGAGATTCTCTCTCCTCTTCCGTTTTGATTTCGTTGTTGATAACCTTTTCCTTATCTTCCATTTTTTATTCACCTCTATGATTTTTTAACACCAAACTTAAATATTAGATTGGCGTTTAATTACGATTTAGCATTAAAACCATCCCAATTTTGACCCGCCTTACCTCGTGAAGTATCAACCTTACCTTTTGCGATGTCTTCCAAAGTTTCGTACACGCCCATGGATATTGCCATAGCGAACTCATCCAAGTTTTGATTGAAGAGGTTCATATCGTCCACATTGGATATGAAACCTGTCTCGATTAGACAACTAGGCATAGTGGTTAGCTTGTTCACTCGATAATCCTCCGAACTGTCCCCACGATAACCATATTCAATGCCCCTACTCTTTTGATTAGGGATTCCCATGAGGTTGTCCAAAATGTTCTCTGCTAAGGCGATATCTATCGGCGGTTTTGAACTGTGTACCCAGACTTCCGCACCACGAGCGTTTAAACTCTCCGATGAGTTCCTATGTAACGATATGAACAGGTCAGCATCGCTAGTGTTTGCGATTTTGCAACGGTCGTTCAAATCCACATAGGTGTCGTCTTCCCTAGTCATGATGACCGTAAACCCCATATTTTCGAGGTACTCTTTAACTTTCAATGCGAGTTTCAAGTTGTCATCCTTTTCATAGGTGATGCCATCTGTAGCGACTGCACCAGTATCTGAGCCACCGTGTCCAGCGTCTATGCAGATAGTTCCGACCACATCCACAGGAGTTTCGGCGACCGTCTGCGAACTCTCCTCTTTGGAGTTCAACACTACTATGGATACTATCATCACCAAGATGGTGACTATTAAAATACTCAACGTTATAATTCCATTACGAGTAAACTTTATGTTTATCAACTCCTTGTATTAATGCACGTATCAACGTTTAATTACCTTTAACATCTTAAAGCGACCACACAGAACCGCTATGACTGTCAATACCACTCCACAGAAAACCATCCATCGAACGACCGAATTTCTAGCACGATAGATTTCACTACATGGCACTACCCCCACAATGATTTTATCATCATGGATTAAGTATCTAATGTAACACTTCTTACCGCCGACACTGTAGAAAAATCCGCTCTTTTCCTTATCAAAGTTAAACTTGTCCTTAGGCAACTGCGATGGCGTACCTACGAGTGAAACATCAGTGTGACTGAGGTAGTTGTAAGTTTCATTATCTATGATTGCCGTGATACCCTCTTTAAATAGTGGATATTCGGAAGTCACAGTAGAAATATCTGTGGACTTCAACATACTTTCCATGCTCCCTGATGAGAACGTCAACACGATGATACCATCAGCATCTAGACGGGCTGTCCCTGTGACTATACGTCCGCTACTGTCGGAAAAACTTTTAGTAAAGGTCTTATCTTTGATGTATGGCATAAAGTCACTAGATAGCGTATCCGTGGAGCTGTACGTAGAAGTACTATATTCCACGTTGCCCTGTGCATTGAATATGGTAATCTCGTCAGCGTTCAAGATGATTCTAATCTCTTCTAAACTAAGTTCATATGAAAGTTCCCCTGAACTCTGTGCAATCAACATGGAGACCATCTTGGCTTTTTCCTCACAGTCGGAAACTATACCATCTTGAATAGTGGTTTTCTCTTCCTCATCAGCGGAAAGACGTTCCACAATCTTCTGTAGCCTAACGTCTATGATATCTTTATGTATGTTGAACTCCACCACGCCCGAACAGTAGAACGCCAACAGTGACAACAATATCGTGGCGACCACCATAGGGATGGTAATATCTTTATGTTTAGTAAACTCTTCTAACATATTATGGTGTCACCCTAACTATTTAATCTTAATGTCCACTTCTAGAGGATATCTCAAGTTATCCTCAGAATTTTTAGTCTGTAGTTCCAAATTGCAGATTTGGTTGTATAATAGGTATAACTTCTGTGTGTGATTTTCTAGATAGTAGTAGTACCACACATATGGGATTATCAAACCGAGTACCAACACCACTAATGCGAGTACTCCCATATTTGAAGTAACTAAGAATATTCCTAAGCATATGAACAGTATTATCGCAAACATGAAAGTCACTAAAAAGTGTATCAATCGTTCGTGTTGGATAAACTGCACCTGTTTGAGATGTTCTTGTTTAAGGTAGTCGAAATCTTGCACGTTGCCCTCAGCGAGTAACTTTTCTAACATGGCTATATATTGGTCAAGATACTTTTTCAATATGCACACTCCCCTTTGAGTTTCAAGTTATTTGAATATACTACCTCAATTATACCATTGAATGTGAAATTAATCAATGTTTTTTTTGAAGAAAACTACACAGCTACGTTGAAAGTGAAAAAAATCTAAAAAAAAATAAATTTTTTTCAAAAAACGCTTGACAAATCTAAAAAGATAGTATATAATATAATAGTCGGCTGAAGAGAACAGCAGATTGCAAGAAGAGTCGAAAGTTTTTTTGTGTTTTAGAAGTTCAAAAAATTTTTAAAAAAAAGTTTAAAAAAACTCTTGACAAACTAAAAAATCTGTGATATAATAAGTAAGT
>CAZWRW010000124.1:0-1255 GCA_964636465.1 uncultured Ruminococcus sp.
TTGGCTAATTTGTCAATGGTATATGATATCATATAGTTACAACGTACAGTATAGGTTAGTTTCCCATGCTGGGATATACAAAGGTTTCCTGATGTAAAACTTCAAGTTAGGGTTTAGGGCGTGTATCTGTAAAGGTATACTGAAGATATCCTCGTTTCTGTGGTACAAGGATATCGCCAACTGGCAACCATTCTTGATGATGTTCTCACACCCTTGGATGGTCTCTTTTTCTGCACCCTCAACGTCCATCTTTAGGAACGTAGGCATAGTAGAACCCTCTGGAAATAGGCTATCTACTGGGATAGCTTGAACTTCTCGAACTTTTGGGGCGTTCTGTGCCTGTACTGATGACATCCTACCAGCACCACTGGAAAATAACAGAGTCTCTTCCTTATTCCATGAGGCGTAGTTGTATATGTCTAAATTTTCGACGTTTGCAGTATTTTTGGTCAAGCGTTTGAAATTTTTGAAGTTAGGCTCTAATCCGACTATCTTGTCGTAGTGACCGTTGGTAGTTTCCAAAAACTCTAGGATGGTGTCTCCGTTGTATGCACCCAAATCGACATAAGTTTCGTGGTCGGAAAGCTTGATAATATCTGTAAAGACTTCTTCTCTAGTAGCGATGTGTTCATTTAAATAGTGAACCTTACCGCTCAACCTAAAGTTGATGACATCTGCAAAGGTTTGTTTAGAACGCTCATCCATGAGGAGGTCGTACACGGTTTGGAGTTCGTCCGCATGACGTTGACAGTATTCCAAAGTGAACAGTGTGCCATCGACTATTACGGGAACGTCAGGGGCGTAGAGGGTGTGCTTTTGTGACAACTCTAGAACCTTATCATACATAGGCTGACGACCTACAGCGAAAGCCATCACCACCACGAAATCTTCACAGATAGCCTCAACTTCTGAGAGTTTCATGACCTTGAATCCCATGAAATAGTGTCCTCGTACGAACTCATCACTGGCAAAGATACCGTCTATCTTGATACCATACTGTTCAAACACGTTTAAAATTTTGACTGCACCATCACCCATGCCGTATAGGTATATGGGTCTCGTCTCATCCTTGAGGATATCCCAACAGTCTTTAAATTCCTTAATAAAAGATAACATAATCTTAAAAATCAAACTCCTTTTGATATTATGTAGGGAACGTCGCCCATGACGTTCCGTAATTTGGTGAACCCAAATTGAATTATCGAATTAGCGTTATTATACCATGTAGCAACGTTGATGTCAATAGTTTGGACGT
>CAZWRW010000124.1:1355-5263 GCA_964636465.1 uncultured Ruminococcus sp.
ATCGAATTAGCGTTATTATACCATGTAGCAACGTTGATGTCAATAGTTTGGACGTTCTCCAAAAGGAGGTTAAACCCTCCCGATTATATCAAAATGTTATTATTTCACGGATTCAAACTAAATTTTAGAATTATGTTCAAATATTGTTGACAAAGTGAGAAATAAGTGGTATAATGTAAATAATGTTATTTTTATAGGAGGTGACAGTTTGGAATATTTCCATGAGTATTCCAAATATGTTAATTATGAGTGAAGAACAACAAAACAATAAGAAAAGGAGCAGTATCAATTTAAGGACTGTACTAATGATGGTATCAGCAATGCTAGTAGGCTTTTCAGCAGGTGCGGTATGCATGACTTTAGTGCAACAGAACAGCAACAGCAACGTCGCAGTATTTAAAGACACTTCTGTGAGTGCATCCAGTGATGCAAACGCTACCAACAACGACACCGAAGATTTAGAAACTATCGGAACTGACGAAAATTCGGAAACTACCGTAACGACTGTACCTACTACGACTACTCCCGTCACGACCACTACGACTCTAAACTTACCTACACCATTAAGCGGAGAGTATCCTGACATGGTAGTTGAAAAGCTAGACTACAAGGAAGAAGTCCCAGGTGACAAGGTGGTATATCTAACGTTTGATGATGGCCCTTGGAGTGGTACACCTCAACTATTAGACCTACTAGACCAATACGGTGTAAAGGCTACATTTTTCGTAACTGGACAATTCTTTGATGAGGAAGAAGACCTAGTAAACGCTATCAAACAGATACACGACCGTGGACACGAAGTCGCAGTACATACATATCTACATGAATATCGTGATGTTTATGCCTCAGTGGATGCCTATCTAGAAGACTACAAAAAGATGGATGATATTATCGTAAAAGCTATTGGCACGAGAAGTCACGCATTCCGTTTTCCGGGGGGCAGTAACAACGTATATGACAAGGATATCCGTGAAGATTTAATCAGAGAGATGAACAGCCGTGGACTAGTCTACTACGATTGGAACGCCTATGACGGCGGTTGTGATGGCTATTCCGAAAGTCAAATGATTTCTAGTGCCGTAGAAGAGAGTGAATCTCAAGATAGTAGTATACTTCTAATGCACGACACCAAGGCACAGAGTTTCATTTTGGATACTCTACCAAGTATCATTAGTCAACTACAAGAGGCTGGTTATCGTTTTGATGTCCTAGACGGAACTGTAAAGCCTGTACAATTCTCCAAAGTCGAAGACGATGAGGATGAAGAGGAAGAGACAGAAGAGACCACCATCACCACTGACGACGATTACGACAATGAAGACGACGAAAACGAAGACTCATACAGTGATGACGACGACAACAATGATGACGATAATGACGATGATGATTATTCCAACGAGGACGACAGCGACGACTACGACGAGGATTAATCTTAACGTTGATTAATATTGATTTCGGAACGATGACCACATCGTTCCGAAATTTTTACACACGGCAACATTAACAAAAGTAGTTGACAAATACGAGCCTTTGTTATAAAATATACTTATAACCTTTAGAACGATATTACAACTTATAGGAGGTTTTAAAATTTTATGAATACGTTTAAGAAGATAGTTGCGGGAATCTCCGCAGTGGCGATGGCTGGAGTGTGTTTTGCTTCAACATCCATAGCTACTGAAGTTTCCAACGTTGAAACTGTAGAGGCTGTCACCACTGACGACTGCAACGACGACTGGCTACACGCTGAGGGAAGTCGTCTATACGACAGTGACGGCAACGAAGTTTGGATAACTGGTGCGAACTGGTTCGGCTTTAACTGTGGTGAGAACATCCTACACGGACTTTGGAGTGCTGACATAGATGAGTTACTATCATCCATTGCAGACCACGGCATAAACTGTTTGAGAATGCCTATCTCTACAGAGTTACTTCTCTCATGGATGAACGGCACACCTAACGAATGTTCCAGTGTATCCGCTGGTAACGATGCCCCTTACTACGTAATTAACCCTGATTTCCTAAACGATGACGGTTCACTAAAGAATAGTATGGAACTGTTCGATATCATCATGGGTAAGTGTAAGAAGTACGGCATTAAAGTTATGATAGACATCCATAGCCCAGATGCTAACAACTCAGGACACAACTACAACCTTTGGTACGGCAAGGAAACTTCCGATGGTACTATGGTTACCACTGAAATTTGGCAAGATACTCTAGTTTGGTTGGCTGACAAGTATAGCAACGATGATACTATCATCGGATATGACCTAAAGAATGAGCCTCACGGTAAAGGTCAAGAGGGTTCTACCGCTGCCAAGTGGGACGGCTCAACCGATGAGAACAACTGGGCATATGCTGCAACTAACTGTGCTTTAGCCATCATGGAAGTAAACCCTAATGCGTTAATCTTCATTGAGGGCGTAGAACAGTATACTAAAGCGGGTAAGACTTGGGGTCAACCTGATTCACTATCAGACCCACCATACTATCCTGCATGGTGGGGTGGACAGTTCCGTGGCGTACGTGACTACCCTATCGATTTAGGAGAATATCAAAGTCAGTTGGTGTACTCTCCACATGACTACGGTCCTGGAGTGTATGCTCAAACTTGGTTCGATAAGGATTTCACCACACAGACCCTACTAGATGACTATTGGTATGATACTTGGGCATTTATCAATGCTGAGGACATCGCACCACTACTAATAGGCGAATGGGGCGGTTTCATGGACGGTGGCGACAACGAAAAGTGGTTAACACTTCTCCGTGACTACATGATAGATAATCATATCAACCATACGTTCTGGTGTATCAATCCAAACTCCGGTGACACTGGCGGACTATTAGATAGCACATTCTCCAATTGGGATGAGGACAAGTACAACCTATTTGAGCCATCACTTTGGCAGGATGAAGACGGCACTTACATCGGTCTAGACCATAAGACGGCTTTGGGTGCTAACGGTCAATCTTTGAGTGCTTACTATGCAAGTGGCAAGTCTAGCAATCTAGATGCAGGTGATACTGTCAGTCCTAAAGACCCTATCGAGGTAGGCACAGACACCACTACTACTACCGAAACTGTCACAACTACCGAGGCTACAGAGCCTACTAGCTCCGTTACTACGACTTCCGAACCACCTACTACTGGCGATGAGACTACTACATCAACCACCACTGATACAGAAATCACTACACCCAGCAGTACCGTGGAAACTACTTCTAATACTGGTGACAGTGTTACTAGCACTACCAGTGGGGGTACATCTAGCGAAGAAACGTTCTTAGGCGACGTTTCACTTGATGGAAACATTAGGGTCAACGACGTGCAACTCGTTAGACAACACGCCCTACACACCGTCGAATTGGATGGTCAGGCTTTAATCAACGCCGACGTTAGCAAGGATGGAACTATCAGGGTCAACGACGTGCAACTCATTAGGAAGTACGTCCTACACGAAATAGACTCTTTTGACTAATCTAAAAATTTTAAAACGGGAACGCTCATGTGGTGTTCCCGCTGTTTTTATATAACGTCAAAAAATATATTGAATCATCAAAGCAAAATAATAGAGACCATCCAAACTGGATAGTCTCTAAATTTCAAAAGAGGCGCCACCCGGATTTGAACCGGGGATAAGGGTGTTGCAGACCCGTGCCTTACCACTTGGCTATAGCGCCATGCTATTAAGAGCGGATTACGAGGCTCGAACTCGCTACCTTCACCTTGGCAAGGTGACGCTCTACCAGATGAGCTAAATCCGCAAAAGCGACTCGAATGGGACTCGAACCCACGACCTCCGCCGTGACAGGGCGGCGTTCTAACCAACTGAACTACCGAGCCATATATATGGGGACAACAGGGCTCGAACCTGTGACCCTCTGCTTGTAAGGCAGATGCT
>CAZWRW010000125.1:0-5205 GCA_964636465.1 uncultured Ruminococcus sp.
ATTTTTAAACCTCACAGATATGTATTTTATTCAAAAGCAATTCTCCTCTATGTGGTACCATGAAATCACATATAACTGGTACCAAAAAACTTACTGAAATAAGTCAAAAAAACTCTTGAAATAATCTTAAAATCATAGTAAAATAGTAGTATGACAGATTGACTCTGTACACCTATTAGCAAGTTAAGGAAGTGATTAAACTGACTCATTCTAACCTTTTTAGCTTTGTTGAAGATACTATAGGTACGCTCATAAACGTAATATCGTCCATAACCTTTATAGACATAATTGACATCCTAATATTGACGTTCTTGGTATACAACCTACTAAAATTAATCCGTGAAACTCGTGCAGGACAACTTATCAAAGGTGTAATCCTGTTAATTTTGATATACTTAGTCTGTAAGACGGTCGGTTTAAAGTCGATAACGTTCTTACTGGAAAACACCCTCAACGTGGGATTGATAGCCATACTGATAATGTTCCAACCTGAACTAAGACGTGCTTTAGAGAAGTTCGGTAGTACTGGTATGTCTAAGTTGAACCCTTTAACGTTCATAAATGGCGAAACCACCGCCACTCCTGTGGACAAGTGGAAGTATGCCATAGATGTCATCTGTGATTCGTGTGAAGAACTTTCAGCCACCACTACGGGTGCGTTGTTCGTACTTGAACGTACATCCAAATTGGACGTGCAAATCAAGACAGGCACCATCATGGATGCCAAACCTACTACACAACTTTTCGGAAACATATTCTATCCAAAGACCCCCCTACATGATGGTGCAGTAATCATGCGAGATGGTATCATCCATGCGGCGGCTTGTTTTCTGCCTAAACCTGAACGTGAAGAGTTTATCGATAAGAAACTAGGTTCAAGGCATAGGGCGGCAATCGGCATGAGTGAAAACTCAGATGCTATAGTAGTAATAGTTTCCGAAGAGACTGGCACTATATCAGTAGCGGAAAACGGCGTTATCACTAGAGGTTACAACGGCAAGACTTTAAACGAGTACCTCACTAAAAAGATGCTCCCAGAACCTGAACCCGAAAACCCTTACAAGATTAAAAAATCCGACTTATTCCCTAAGACTAAGAAAAAGTCAAAAAAGGGGGACGACAGCGATGAATAGCTATCTAGACTACATAAAAGCACAGTTTGGAAAGTCGAAGTCGAAATACTCATTAAAGCAGTTGTTGTACTCATTGGGATTGGCGGTGATATTTTGGTTAGTAATCTCTATGACACTGTATCCGAACCTAACCAAAGACTTTGAAGATTTAGAGCTAACTATCGATTTAGAGGGAACATCCGCAGAAGCCAACGACTTGACTTTAATCTCACAAGACGTTGACAGCGTAAACGTGACCATCTCAGGTAAGAGGACACAAATCGGTAACTTAAAAGATGATGATTGTATCGCATATGCTGTGGTGGAAAACGTAGTACAAGCTGGAGTCTATGAACTTGCAATAAAGGTCAAGACCAAAGACGGCGAAGTTCTTAGTGCAGACGTTTCACCATCCATAGTGACTGTGGAGTTTGACAAGTATGTATCAAAAGATGTTTTAGTTGAAGTCTCCGCACCAAACGTCACCGCAAAGGATGGCTATATGTTAGATGAGAACTCACCTACCGTCACACCGCAGTATGTGACCATCACAGGGGCACAAAAACAGGTCGATAGTATAGAACGGTTCGTGGTGAACGTCAACCAAGAGAAGTCTCTGGACAACTACTACACCTATCACAGCACGGATTCCAACGAGTGGACACTCTACGATGCAAACAATTCCGAAGTTGACAGTAAGACGTTACAGTTCAGTTGTCAGGACATCCAAGTGGATTTCATAGCCTCTATGACTAAGAAACTAAAGTTAAGCTATAACCTTATCAATACGCCATCCGAGAGTTTTAACCCTAAGTTTAACCTATCCGATGAGTACATCGTGGTGACCTCCACTGATAACTCACTTGAAAGCACTGACGAATTTAACGTAGGCGACATAGACATCCGTGATGTAGACATAGACTATTCCGAAACGTTCGACATCGTGTTACCGACAACTTACAAGAACATTTCAGGAGTTGAACAGGTTACAGTCTCATTAGATTCCGACCAGTACGAGGAACGAGAGTTCTACAACTTGACGAATCTAAACGTTGTGAACGCACCATCAAACTATGATTTCACCCCGATTACTACCAACCTATCGTTGAAGTTTATAGGACCTCCTGAAGACATCGCAAACATGATAGAGAGCGACATAAATCTAAAGGTAGACCTCACCAACGTACAGATTAATAGTAACATTGTATCAGCACCGCTTACTGTAGAACTACCTGACTATCCTAACGTTTGGTGTGTAGGCAAACAGACTGTATTCCTACAGGTCAATGAGAAATCCACTACGACCACTACTGAAACCACTACCACTGACGATGACACGGAATAATATAGTAAAATACAAATCCGATACATTGAACTATAGTAACCATATTACGGAACATCATCCACGATGTTCCGTAGTTTTTTCTCCCTTTAAAAACCCAATTTGAAAAACCATATAACAGCCAATGATATTTTTTGTGCATATTGCACAAAATTCAGTGGGAAAGTTTGTATACTAGAGAATTGCATTGTTCACAAAAAATTAAAGAATCTATCACAATTTTAGTTTATAATTTATAGACATAAGATGTCTAATCGTTTTAGATTTAGGTTAGACTTGGAAATATGACTATACATTGTTTATAGTAAGTTCGGGGAAGGATTGATATTATTATGTTAAGTTCAAAAGCAACTCGTGGTTTTAAGGCAGCTGCGGTAGCGTGTGCAGTTTTATTGACTTGTGCTACTGCTCAGGTATTCACATCAAGTATTAACTATACGACAGTAAGTGCGGTAAGCGTAAGCGTTTCAAAGACTGACGTTGACAAAAACTCTGATGGTACTACTACTGGTAAGATTTATATCGATACTGGTGACTATACACAGGTTACTGTAACCTTTACAGGTGGTACAGCTGGTGCGACAACTTCTGGTGAGGTTGGCTACTGGGATAGCTCCGCTAGTAAATGGGTTGGCGGTGTTGACTCTTGGGAAGAGCAAAAGTTTGATAGTAATGGTAAACTATCAGTAACTGTAAAAGTACCTGCTAACACTAAAGAAGTTCAAATCATGCTTACTTACTATGCTGATTGGTCTACTGGTAAGGAAAACTTATTAGATAAGAGTAAAGTAATTAGCACTGCTACAGTATCCAGTGGAAGTAGTAGTAGTTCAAGTAGTAGCACTACTACAAACAATAAGGTTACTACTACCACTAGTAGCAACAGTTCAAGTAGTTCATCCATGCCAAGTGATGCTCAGTGCAACTGGAGTGAGGTTGACCCATCCACAGCAAGTAACACTAACAAGACTAACCTAGTCAGCAGTAGTGTGACTGGTACTCAAAAGACTGTAACACTAACACAGGGCGGTCAATGGTCATCATATGACGAAGGCAACGAGCCTATCATTCTAGACCAAACTTGGCAACCTGAAGTTGAGGGTCAATACGATACCGACAGCGGTAACGATAAGATTACTAATAGCAACAACTTCATGTTTAGCAGTGATTTCGGTGTACCAAGCTCCGCTGAGATAGACCACTTTAGATTTACTTTTGAGAGTGAAGAGCCTATGTATCAAGTACAGATAGGTGCTGGTATCTCCGTAATGAAAGATAGTGAAATCGCAAACAGTGGTTCAACTGATGCAGTGAACGGTACTTCTCAAAAGATATGGTTCAACGAGAGCGGTACTTACGACCCTGAAAACGATGATGACTATGCTTCTCTAGAGAACAGCAACGGCAAGAAGTACTACGGCTACAACAGAGGTAAGACTGCTGGTTCTACAAACTATCTACAACTACAATGGGACGTTTACGACGATGTTAAACCATACGTTCAAAACGATGACTGGAGCAGTGTATCTGTACAGTACTGGTACGGCGTTGACCCTGCTGATTGGGATTTGATAGACTGGGAAACTGCTGTTGACCCTGACATCGAGCGTAAACCTGAACAGATTACTATCACAGAGGCATCATGTGTATACAAGGTAACAGAAACTTACGACTACACAGATACTGCAACCTCTACTGAGAGCCAAACTGCTACCGTAGGCGATGGCATGGTAGGTGTAAAACTATCCGACCTTGGCTTAACTGAAAACGATACTCCAAAGGCTATAACTGTAAAGCTAAAGGCTAATAGTGATATCGGTAAGTTGCTATGTGGTTTCGGCGTATCCGTAAGCGATGACTATAAGGGCGACGACCTAGAGAGTGATAACTTCTATAAATCCGCAAACCTAGTATACGAAGAGTGTAGCGATACTTATGAAGTTACTTGGGTAATTCCATCAGCACTTACTAAGTACATCAACCCTGAATACGATGCAGAAGTACAGTTTGGTATTTGGGATGCTCGTGTAGGCGAGAACGCTTTGGACACTATCGAAGTTGAGTCCATCTCTGTAGACTACTACGAAGAAGAAGAGGTTACTACCACTACTACAACTACAACGACTACTCCTCCTACTACGACCACTACCACAACGACAACAACAACTACTACAGCTCCAACTACTACGACTACTACCGCACCTACAACCACTACTACAAAGGCTCCAACTACTACAACTACTACTGCACCTACGACTACCACAACCAAGGCTACTACTACTACGACAACTACCACCACTACAGCATCCGATAGGGTTTGGGGCGACGCTAACTGCGATAAGAACGTAAGAGTAAACGACATCCAGTTGATTAGAAAGTACGTTCTACACGAAGTTGAAAAGGATTCTGACGATTACACTACTGATGGTTTCCTAAACTCAGACGTTACACACGATAGCTACGTTAGAGTTAATGATATCCAAAAGATTAGACAGTATGTACTACACGTTATCGCTTTAGAAGACTTAGCTAAGTAGTATAACATAGATTTCAAAGATAATTATGATATGAGCGGAACTTCAAAACATGGAGTTCCGCTATATTTGTATATAATCAACATTAAACATACCTATTGACAAAACATGATTAAATAATTAAAATATACTTATAACGTGTGGTTAAAATGGTGTTATCATAGAATATATCTAATCGGCGTTAATACAAGTTTTGAGGTGATTTTTATGAGTTTAA
>CAZWRW010000126.1:0-5164 GCA_964636465.1 uncultured Ruminococcus sp.
TATCCATTGTACGGAACGCCGCCCACGGCGTTCCGCAGATTTGCCAAAGGCAAATTGTATTGTGGAATTGGCGTTAATTAATATCAATGTTTACATTTGCGAATTATCGAAATAAAGTTTTGGAGGATTTTTGATAAGTATGAACATTAACGTAGTAGGTAACGCTTTAAGGATACTGTTGGAACGTGGACAACTATCTTTAAAAGCGGACAAGGAACTCTATAGAGAAATCTCATCCAATTGGGATACCTTCAACCAGTTGAACGAACTTTGCAATACTATGGGGCTTTACGTGGTAAACTATGATGAAAGTTATTACGTCTCCTCTATGCCTAAGTATAAGACTTTTAGTTATTCAAATGAGGAACTCAAAAGAGAGTTGGGAAGTCAGTTTAACAACGTCGATTTATACCTAGTCTTGATGATTATGGCTACCTTTATAACTATGGTATGTCCAAATGGTGAAGAGGTCACACAAGCGTTGATATCTGTAAATGAGTTCATATCGACTGTGGAAAAAAAGTTTGAATACTTCAACTCCTTAAAGGATGTTGAAAAACTCTCTGTTGAAAACTCTTACAACATTGAAGAGTGTCTAAATCGTTGGAATGAGCTGTTAGCGGTCAATCGTAACCAAGATAACGAAATCGTGGAAAAGGGTAAAAATTCGAGATATCAAATGTGCATGACAACATTGAAGTTCATGGAAAAACATAAGTTGATAAAACTCGGTGGGGTAGGTAGTAAGACCATCTACATACAGGATAGGTTTAAAGCTATCGTGTTGAATACGTATAACAGTTCGTACGTACAGAGCCAAATTTTTGAAACCATACAGAATTCAGGAGGTCTCCTAATAAATGATTAAGTTGAACAGTTTCCGATTGGTGAACGTTAGAGCCAACAACAACACTATAATCTATCCGGATGTTACTTTTAATCTAGATGGTAAGAGTACTCTAATAGATGCTAAGAACGGTGGCGGTAAGACTCTAGCCGTTCAGATGTTGTTCCAAACCATACTTCCGAAGTCTTCATTTGATGGTAACAAGACCGTCGCTACACTTTTTGATAATGTTCCTAACAAGACTACTATGCATAGTGTTTCTAGTTTTCAACTCAATGATGATTATCCATTTAGTACGCTATGTTTAGGATTTGCTATCAGTAAGTCACAGGATATAAACACCGATTACGATATCTTAAACTATGCCATAGAGGGCGACAATCTAGAAGACTTTTCCCTAAGTATAGATACCCTAAACCTCAACCATGATGGGAAAATCCTAAGCATTAACGATTTGAAAAACTTATTGATTAGTAAATCCAACTTGAACAAGTCGAGCTTTAAGGTTACCATATTTGAAAATGATGTCGATAACTATAAAGAGTACATCAGGAGGTATGATATCAATAGTCAAGTGTATAGGTTTATAATGAACATCAACCAGACGGAGAACTACATCCAACAGTATTTTGAAAAGAACTGTCGTACACAACAAGGTTTACTCACGGATTTTATCATACCTAACACGATTTCCGCACTCGACGACAGAAAACCTACTGGCGAAAATTCTACTCAAGATGATATTTCTATACTAGCACAGTCGTTGTTGGAAAAGTCCAAAAGTTTGAGTGAACTTAAAACCATCGAGAGTGAACTCGAAGAGTACAAGAAGATTATCAACATGATAGATAGTTTCTTATACGTAGTCAAGAGTAACAAGCACAACTTCACAAAGTATGATAAATCTTTAATGGAATACTCAAAACAGTATACGAACTATTCAAATGGAGTGCAACAGGTTGGTCAAGAACTCGAAGAGGTATCCAAAGAGGTCGAAACTACTAGAGAAACCATCCAAAATCTAGACACCGATATCGAATACCTAACTACTAGACGTATAGAGTGTGCCGTCCTCGAAACACAGGAAAAACTCAAACAGACCGAAGAGTGTTACTCTCAAAACTACAAGGATATCACAGAACTTCAAACCAAGTACGATGATATGGTCGCTACTAACAGTATCATAGAGTACAAGTACTTAGAGAACACCTTCCAAATGCTCTCCGAAGACGTGTCCCAACACGTAGACAGAAACCTCTCTAGTTATGCTAATACCATCTATGATATTGCTAATATGCAAATCATGAAGAACGAATATGAAATGGAATACGTCGAAAGTAAGATTTCGGAACTAACACTTCAGTTTGATGAGTGTACTCAAAATGTAGGAAAGTATAAGCAGTTGTTAAACATCGCTGAGAACAACATCAGGGATTGGACGGAGACTTTAAACTCACAGCTTACCACCATAGAAACTCTACAGAGCGAACTCCTAGGATATGAACGTTACAGTAACTCTCTATTGGAAAATGAAGAACTGTTCTCTATAGTGGATAGTATCAAGCGTTTAAGCTCACAGAGGGACGAACTCACTAAACAGAAACTCACGCTTGAAAATGCCCTAACCTTAGAACAGAATACTACATCGCACCTTGAATTGATGGTTTCACAACATACTAGTTTGGTGGAACTCTACACAGAAAAGAAATCCAATTATGAAGAAGAGGTATCAAAACTTAAACATACCTTAGGTGTTGAAGAGTTCGAGTTTGAGGGCAAATACAACGAACTCTCCAACAGGCGTGTGGAGATACTCAACCAAATTGAGAAACTTTCATTAGAAGTGCAAAAGTATAAAGATAGTATAGCCATCATGAAGAAGTACGGACTACTTAGAGAAAAACATCGTTATGAGGCTCTAGAGATACTACAATCCGAACTTGAAACCGCTTGTTTCGGTTTGGACGTTATACAAGGTAATACCACACTTCTAGAAAAGTTCCCAGCTCTCGCTGAAACTGTGATAGTCTCAAATAAGGATTACCACAACATCAAGACAGGAAAGATTAAACTTCCTGACGAAGTCACTAGAGAGAACTTTCTCATCATGCCATACGATACTATAAGAACTATCAACAAGCTGACTTTTGACGATATGTTACTACTCACTAGAGACAGTGAATACTACAAGACCATCCTAGACAATCAAGCTACCATAGAACGTTATAGTCAAAAGATACTCTCACTTAAACATCGTATAGACACCCTCCAAGGGGAATACGATACTGTACAAGGTTTATGTAATAGTATCATAGTACACGTAGGCAAGTATTCATTTGAAAACGTTCAAGAGGTGAATCTAGCACTAGAAGAACATCAAAGGGAACTCAAGAAGTACACGGAATCTTTAGAAGTTAGTAAATCCAAGATGGAAGAGTACACACATCAACTAGAAGAGTACAACCACACCTTGGACGATTTAAACATCAAACTAACCAGTGCCAACGATAAGAAGACTCTTCTAAACCAATTGATAACACTTCTAAGCGAAAGCCATAAGCATGAAGTTTCTATCACTTCGGAAAAGAAAAAAGTATCGACCTATCAAACCAACCTACAGAATTTAGAGTTACAAGTTAGTTCATTACAATCTAGGTTGTCTTCGTTACGTTCAGATTATGTACATCAAACCAACAACGTAGCCACATACAAGGGATACATCTTAGAGGTTGAAAACTCTGTAAATAAATCCGTTAGGGGAGTTAATAGCAAGAACATCGAGCTTTTGATTCAAAAGTTTAGGTCATTGAAGAATGGCACTAGTCAAACGCAGTCTGACATTATCAAACCGATACTAAACTCATTGATGGAAAACGTCAAAACTAGAGAAGTATTCAAGGTTGTGGACTTCGACACGCTATACACAAACTACATAGAGGAGAACACTCTCGTGCCGTTCGATACCGAAAACCTTGAACGTTGCAAAGCTGACTTAGAACACTCTAAAGAATCTTTAAAAAGATACAGTAACTTCTTGGTGGCACAGAATAACTCACTTGAACTCTACATGGCTCACTTTGATAACCGTCTAAATGCTGAGGACTCTCAATATGATGACTACAGAAAATATTCATTTGAAGAGGTTACACAACGTCTTGACGATTCAAACGCCCAAAAAACCAACCTTGACGAAAAGTTAAGATTATTACTAGAACGTCAAGCCCAACTTGAAGATACCTACCATCAATACAAGCTACAGAGTGAATTATATAAGTTTTTCTGTGTTGAAAACCATCTGGACTTAAACCTACCTTGTGAAACTACTTCAATGGTTGAGTTTAGCGAGACATCTAAAAAGTTTAGAGAAGTCTCTAAAGCGTACCAATCTTCAATGGATGAGGTAAACCATTCTGTTAAGTTGCTTTCAAAGTCCGTGGATGAGTTGAACATCCCTGAACAGATAAAGTACACCATCAAGAATAACGCCATCTTGAAACGTTCCTATGCGGAAGTTTTGACGTTCACTGAACGTTTGAAAAGTCTAAAAATACAGGCAACCGCTATGATTAGCAATCTAAACACTACTGTTGAAAACATCGGGCGTATAGATGAGGATATCACAGAACAGTTGTATAGAATCCTAACGGAAATTCTAGACGAAGTTTCGGCTATTCCGAAGATTTCTAAGTTTAAGGTACAGGATTCCTACAAGGAAACCTTTAAGATTAATCTATATGAGGGTGGTAAAGGTTGTAGATTCTCACAGGAGCGTACTAAGAACAGTATTAGAAAGTACATCGTCAGTCTAGCGGATGATATCAACACACAGTACTACGACAAGAACACCATCGTGGAATTGTTGTCCATAGATAAGATTATCCGTTTTGGTGTGGATTTGAACCGTCTAAATGTACAGATACTCAAAATAGACCAAGAACGTGTAACCTATCAAAATTGGGAGAACGTCGTAGCATCCACTGGACAGGAGTATATTATGTACGTACTGTTTACCATCACTATGGTTAAGTACTTCAACAACGTGATGAGCAACACCACTAAAACTCCGTTGTTCGTATTCTTGGATAATCCATTCGCTTCAGCTTCGGATTTTCAACTATGGCAACCTGTAAAGAAGTTCCTCGACAAAAACGATGCACAACTCTTATGTTTAGCTCACAATGTGCCATCAGTTAGCCAGATACTTTTTGAACGTCAAATCATACTTGAACAGTCCAAAGGGGAGGACGGTATGTTGATAAACTCCATTCGCAATGAAAAGACTGAACTCAAAGAGAATATCCAATTGACACTGCTATA